>DAORJH010000008.1:0-17191 GCA_035438925.1 Bacteroidia bacterium
AGTGATGTTTTCTCCTTACGTTCGAGATCCCTATTTATACACTGCCTTTGGGCTAAATGGAGGTAGTAATTCCAGCACCAACTACAAAATAAAATTTGAACCAATCTTGAATGAGCCGGCATTTCGTTGGCTTGATGATACGATGGAAACAACTGTAAGCCTGGGATCCATCTCATTTACATCCGTTGTTAATACAAGAAATTACAGTGTTGCCACTGCAAGTATTCTCGCCAAATATGATAACGGCAATATCGCTATCACCCGTAATGAATATGGACAAGGTAAAGCATACTCTCTGGGATTCACCTATAAAAACATGTTCTTACTGAATCAACAGAACAGAGATTACACAGCTAATCGATCTTACAGCAATGATTTTGAACCAAGCAGTGATGCTATCCTGTTATTCTTAAAAGCTGCGATACTTTCCCACGTTCCCTTTCTACCACATCTTCATACAAGTCTATACGATAGCAAGAGCACTGTCATGATCACACATGATGTGGATGCTACAACTTCCTTCGACACAATGAAATATTATTCGGATTATGAAAAGGGAATCAATCTTCTTTCCACTTATCTGATCACAACACATTATGTGAATGATGGTGCTCTGAGTGATTTCTACAATGCGATCAACCTCCCGAAAGTTCATTACGTAAAGAATCAGGGTCACATAATTGCAAGTCATTCAGTCGGACACTTTCCTGACTTTAACAATGAAGCAATATTTCCTCTTGGTGTTCTTGGCAATACCAGTTCCAATTACCAGCCTTTCAATCAAGGCAATGCTAACCCTACCACTAACGGTTCGGTATTGGGCGAAACAGAAGTGTCAAGAAATCTTCTCAATGCCGAATTCAGCACGCAAATAAAAACCTTTCGACCGGGTTATCTGTGTTTCAACAAATACATGATCAATGCCCTTGACTCACTTGGCTATCGTTACAGTTCAACTTACGCAGCCAACGATGTGCTCTGCAATTTTCCTTACTTGAGTAAAAAAAATAACGCTTCTGAAGGCGCTACTTCTAAAGTATGGGAAATTCCAATGACCATCTCTGACGTGATCTCTTCTAATCCTATCTCCCCTTCCAACTGGCCTCAGCGCGTACAAAAATGGCTGGACGTTAGCAACCGGAATAAAAGAAATTACGCTCCCACCGTATTACTGATCCATCCCAATCGAATATTCAAATTACTGGCCGAACAGAATTACATTGCCGGATTGAGCAATGATTACTTAATAACAAATCTGGAAGAATATGGAGATTTTTGGATAGGCAGAGATTCTATTCGTTATAATAGTACTTTGAACTCCGGAACCCTGACCATTCAAATACCGAATCAATCGCTACCACTTTCCAATAATATCAGCTTTATTGTGAATGACGGTAAATTGCTTTCTAAAATTGAAGTCAGGGATGGTAATAATAACCTCTTGAATTTTCTTTCATCTGACTGGGATGGAAATGATAAGATCCTGTATCAGAAAGCGCATCCTGTTGTGAATCTCTCAGAGAATTTCATTTACAACAAGCAATCAGAAGTAAGGGTTTTTCCAAATCCCTGTCGTGAGATCTCTTACATTGAAATTCCTTCGGGATACAAACAATGTAATATCATTCTCTATGATGTGAATGGAAAGATAATGGAACAGATCTGCTCTGAAAATATAAGCCTCATCCCAATTAAAAATCACGGATACAATGGCTTCTATTTTGCGAGTGTGATCGCAGATGAGAAACAAATTGCCGTTTTAAAGATCATTTTCAATTAATCTCCATCAAACAAAATCGCTACATATTTATCTTCTTGCTTGTTGTGAATATCATAACATCCGTTTTTGCACAATCACCAAAGCAAGATTCCACAGTTGCCGATTACATCAAAGCGCTCACGACCTTGTGGGATAAGAACAAAGAGGGCACTTTCAATGAGTTTTTATACAACGGAACTTCTCCTGCACAGCAAACATTCACTTTTTACTCTGCAGGACAGCACACAAAGAACCAAATGCAATACGAACTTCTTTTAAAAAGAAATGAATTACAAAGACAGGTTTACAAAAAAGATGTCGGCTTAAGTTTAGGGGGTGCCTATCAGGAAAACCTTGCAGCGCCATTTGCCAGTCCGGAAGATGCTGTTGTATTCCGCAGAAAATTTCAAGTGGGATTGGAATGGGATGTACTTAAAGGTGGATTTGTGGAGAACAGGACGAGGATCCGTTCATTGGAAAATGATCTTGTTTTTCTAAGAACCGGAAAAAAAGGAACTCCCGGACATCAAATATCCACCTTACAGGATTTTACCAAGATACTTGAATACTTCAACACAAAAAAAATAAAAATACTAGAAAAAAGAAGTGCATTGATCAATCAACAAAATGCTTTGGCTACAACGCTCTGGGAAATGAAACAGATCACCGGTGATGCCTATTTGAAATCCATCGAACACAAAACGCATATCAATACGCAATACAGACTTTACAATAGCTATAATGAAGATGCAAGAAAAATAAAAGGCAACGAACAGATAGAATTGAAGCCCGCCATATTTGACATCGATTTCGGAAAGATCATTTCTTATATTGACAGTCTTAAACTGAATAACGATTCAAGTGTCACAGCAAGCCTTCCCAATCCAAAGCTGAATGCTTATTATAAGGATATGAGTTTAAAGCTATATACCCGTTACAATTATTACGATGTATTCAATAATGCCAATGTGAACAGGAATTTTCTCTCCTTTGGATTGAACATAACAGCACCTTTGGCTTTCTCCACCAAACAAAAGAATGAGATCGACGCCATCAACAATAAACTAAAATACCTACAAGAAAACAACACAGAATCCTCTACAGAGAGCAGCAATACAGAGTACTTTCTTCTGAACTTATTCTATGAATACCGTTACAAACTCAATCAGTATTTCACGCAACTAGAAAAGAGAAAACAATTCGAAGAATTGATACGTACTGAGAATGTAAAACAAAAATTATACGACCTGGAATTCAATCCCAACACAGCTATTTACATATTGGATGATTACTGGAGCAACAGCATTGAATTGCTGGATCTGCACCATCAGTTATATAGAACTCTTCTGAATATCTATGAAAAAGTTCCGGGACTGGATCTCAACAGCATCATTAAACCGATCGATTTCAATGAATACAGCGGGCAACTTCCATTGCCAAGCAATAGTTCAATTTATATCTGGAGTAAAACGTTCAATGATCACAATGAAACATTCATTTCTGAATACATCAAAGTAAACAACTACAATGAGGTATTAATTTCTTTTAAGAATGATCCAAAATACATTTCACAGATAAGTGAGTTGATGAAGAATTATACTTCGTGCAATTATCACCTGATGATAGGACAAAACAAAGTTTTGAATTCAGGAATGAATAATTTACTGGATTCATTATCAAAGAACATAAGTCTTGAGCGTATCAAAGGAATTCACCTGGATGTTGAGCCACAAGCCATGGATGATTTTAAAGAAAATAAGGATGCTTACTTCAAAAAATACTTGTCTGTTCTTAATGAAGCGAAAGCTTTCGCCGATAAGAACAAACTTGAACTTTCAGTATCAATACCATTGAGCTTTCCTGAAGATGTACTTAGATCTATTTTCAACTCCTGTAACAAGGTTTATCTAATGGCCTATGAAAATGTGAATCCGGAATTCATTAGTCGAAAAATGGAGGAGGAAAAAAATGCCGGAAGTTCAAAGATCGTTCTTGCATTACGTGCGAAAGATTTTGAAACACGAGATGAAATGGAAAAACTCTTTACCAATTCAGGTATTCGAAATAAAGCATATCATGATCTGGAAAGTATGTATCAGTTAGATAAAAAAAGTATTCAGATCAAGGAGAATAAGGAAAGAAAGGAGGGTGACGAAAAATGAAAAGTATAAGTTTTCAAAGAAATAAATCGCTGATACGTGTCGTAAACGAAAAACAAGGAAAACAAAAGAACAATTGGGACAGGATCATCTATCTGGCATTACTTTGCCTTTTTGTTTTATTACTGACCTATTATGTATTCGTAAAACTTTTCTTCATTCACGCAAATGGCCATGTAATAATAGAAAGTACGAAGGTAAGACTAACCGATGATGCAAGGATCATTGACTTTTACGTAAGCGAAGGCGACAGCGTTCGATTGAATGACACACTTTTCTCCTATGCACTTGACCTGGATCAGGATCAGGCCTCGCGTTCTACCTTCAATTCGGATATTATTTCGGAAGCACAAGGCGAAACGAGAGACCTATGGCACTTGAAAGAAAGCTATAATCTTAAAAAATCGATTGAACTGAATTATACCAGGATCAAAGAGAACAAGGAGCTTATCAATTCATACAATGAGGAAATAAAACGACTGACCAACGAAGTGATACTTGACGTTCTTCCTAAAACTCGCTTGGATGTTGTGCAGAATGAGATCATCAAATTAAAGAACGAGAACAAACAATTAATAGACGAGAACAATACATATGCCCGACTCATGAATTCGATCACACCCTTGCCGGCAAACAGCACAAGAAAAAGCAAGAGAAGATCAAAAAGAAAAGGCGGGAATAATGTAGAGCAACCTAAGAGCATACCGATCAACAAACTTTTCTTTACCGATGAATTACTTAGCCATGAAAAATTCTTCAGGGCACCAATGAGCGGAATCGTGACCAGGATCTACATTAAACCAAGTGAAACCGCATTGAAAACAGAAGAGATATTGAATATTCACCGTGGATTTCCTGCATTCATCAAAGCATTCTTTGAACAAAAAGATCTCCGGTATTTTTCGATCGGCGATAAATTTACGCTTGAATTTCCCGACGGTTCCAAAAGTATTGGAGTGTTAAAGAGATTCTACATTGCAACTTATCAGATGCCGGATGAATTTCAAGCGAAGTATGAACCAACTACCAGAACAATTGCCGGAGATATTTATCCGGAAAAAGAATCTGACAGGGAAAAATGGCTGATCTTTAATAAAATGAGTGTAGAAATATCTAAATACAAATATTAGGATGGAAGCGCTGAAAAGTAAAGTCTTTGAAATGCATAAAAATGTGATTGAACACAACAATCTTAAATTTTATGTGATCGAGAACGAAAGTACATTGAAGATCGAACATCTCATTGATTACAACGCCATCATTCTCGAAGCAATTGATCATGATTTCACACGAACCATATTAAAAAAATTCAGAGCACACAGCAACCCTAATTTCTATCTGAAACCCATCTTTCTTCTAAATAGCAAGATTCAGAACGATCCATTTATCGAACAACTGCATGACGGCATTTTACTTTCTGCTGATCAGATCCCTGAAAAAAGCAATGAGGTGCATGACATAGAAAGCAGGGTAACGCATTTGGATAATGAACCCGGAAGCACATTTGAGATACAACTTTTCAAAAAGATCCTGAACTACCTTTATACAAGAGAATCAAGAAATATAAAACCTTACACCTACGTTCATTCGTCAATTGGTTACACCTACCCGATCGTATCTGTCAATTTTGAATTATTTGAAGAATACAGAGTGCTTGAGATCTTAAGCTGGGCAGAAGCAGAAAATCTGATCTGGCCAGATTTTATTGATCGTGCTTACTTCTGCAACAATTGCAAAGCAGGACATTTAAGTTACCGTGAAGTTTGTCCAACCTGCGATTCAGCTAACATGAAATCCCAGGATCTGGTTCATCACTTCCCTTGTGGCTACATCGGACCCATATCCGACTTTAAAAACAATATCGACAGCACATTGAATTGTCCGAAATGCTCAAAGAACTTACGACATATTGGTGTTGACTATGATAAGCCATCGCTTATCAATCATTGTCAGAATTGCAATGAGGTGTTTCAGGATTATCTTGTGAAAGCTAAATGCGTTCATTGCGATCAGGATGGAGATGTTCAGTACTTACTCTCAAAAGATATTAATTCATACAAACTAACGAAGAAGGGAAGATACGCTGCTACATCCGGCATCATGGGTAAAATGACAGAACAGGAAGATGAGATCTTTGGCTCTGTGAATTCAAAGACCTTCTTTACAATGATGTATTACGAATCTGAACGCATGAAACACAACAATGCATTCAGAGCCAATATTGCAGCACTTCAACTCGAGAACATTTTCGATCTCACACGTAAACTTGGAAAATCAAGAGAAAAAGCCTTTTATACAGAATTGGTTCACATCATTCGTGAGAATATACGATCTACTGACTTCATCAATATTTCCAATCCCTCAATGATCTTCATCTGCATGATCGATACCGAACTCACCACATCCAATTACTATGTTGGGAAGATCTGCGAGAAATTGAAAGAGTTGGTAGTGAATAATTTCAATGGATTTGAATTGATTACCGAATTCAGGGTAGAATCATTGAGAAAAGATATTTCCTTCGAAAAACAAATGAAGGAACTCAGCAAATACCTGGTTGAATCGCATGATTGAAGCGATAGATAGCTTTTTCAATTACATTGCTACGGTTGGACCTAATAAACTGGTAAGGGTATTCTGGTTCTTCGTATTCTTTGAATTTCTGCGCTTCTTCGTGTTTGAACTCATTGTTTTGATCATCTGGAAACTGAACGAAAAAAAAAGAAGGAAAAAATACAATGAAGGCAGAACGCGTTTTTTCATTGAGCGTCCACTCATTTCTGTGATTGTTCCGGGAAAGAACGAAGGGAAACACATTTACAAACTCATTATATCCTTAAAAGAACAAACCTATCGCAATTTTGAACTGATCGTTGTAGATGATGGTTCGGATGATGATACAGAAACGATCTGTAAAAGTTTGCAGAAAGCCGGACTGATCGATTTCTTTGTAAGGAATGATGTGCGAGGAGGAAAAGCGTCTGCGGCAAATTTAGGATATCGTTTTGCAAGAGGAAAGATCATCGTTCACCTCGATGCCGACTGCAGTTATGATAATGACGCTCTGGAGAAGATCGTTATTCCATTTTATGTGAATGAAAATATTGGAGCTGTTGGAGGAAATGTATTTGTCAGAAATTACAAGGATAATCTTTGCACTACTCTGCAGGCAATTGAATATGCCGATACAATATCCGCCGGACGTATCACCACGAGTTATCTGGGGATCTACAGGGTTGTATCGGGAGCATTCGGAGCCTTCACAAAAGAAGCACTCGATCGTGTAGGTGGCTGGGATATTGGTCCGGGATTAGATGGTGATATCACCGTTAAACTCCGTAAGCTGGGATACAAGATCGCATTTGAACCGGAAGCGATCTGTCAGACCAGTGTGCCTGATAATTTCAGAAAACTCATGAAGCAACGATTGCGCTGGGACAAATCCATTATCCGTTTTCGTTTAAGAAAACACCGTGATGTGTTTTATCCAAACGCGAAATTCTCTTTTTCTAATTTCTTTTCTTCACTTGAGAACATTGTCTATAATCTGATTCTGAATTTAAAATGGTGGGTGTATATTGGTGATCTGTTGATCAATTTCATCAATCAATTGAAATTTGTCTTCACTTTCAATATCATGCTTTACACTATCACCAACTATCTCAAATTCATTCTCTTTTCGTTATTCAGAAAAAGAAAGAATGAAACCGTAAGTTACTTTTTGATCTATATACCCTGCATGGTATTTTATTTCGGGCTTTATTTGCGATTGGTTAGAACGATCGCTTATACACAAGAATTCTTCTTCAAGCAGTCGTATAAGGATCCCTGGAATCCGCAAAAATCATCACAGCACGCCAAAGATCTGGGACTCTGAATTACTAAAATGGGGGCATTAAAACCAAAACCTACTTCTTTTCCTTTAAACGCATCATCAATCTTTCAATTTGCATCATAGTTGGCAGCTGAGCTAATTGTATTCTTTTAGCATAATGTATACTGTCTGTGATCTCCTTCTGTTTCATCTCAACAAGCAATTTCTTTTCTATCATCTCTTGTTTCTGCTCCCCGATCATGGCCTTTTGCCTTTCTGCAACTTTGTATCGATTAAAAATAAAGAAGGAAAATATTATAATTAAACCTAAACCAAAAAGTGCAGCATTGCTATAGGTCTTCTCCTGCTTCAATTCAATATCTAAAGCTCTTTTTCGCTCAAATGCAATTAGGCTGTCTGCTGCTCTTTTTTTGTCATAAACATATTGAAAATTGCGTGTCAGCGAGATCTTCCTGTTTAATTCATTCTTTAAACTGTCATCCATTTTTTGATAGATCGTTGACATTTTGTATGAATCCCTGTAGTTTCCCATTTCATAATAGATCTTACTCAATAATCTTGACGATGTACGTACAATATCCGGATAGCCAAGTTCAGTTGCAAAACGAAAACTTTCTGAACCAAATGTTATAGCTTCATTCAATTTTCCTTTCTTAAACATAACTGATGCCAGATTATTTGCAGATAAAGCAATTCCCCGTTTATTTCTGCTCTCCTCATAAATTCTCTTGCTTTCCAAAAAACAAATAACGGCACTATCCAATTGACCTATGTCCTCATGGATTCTTCCAATATTATTTAACGCAACTGCCATTCCCGATCGATCACCACTTTTCAAAAGAATTGAAGTATTCACACGATAGTAATGTTTTGCCTTTTTGAAATCTCCCATTTTTTTATAAACCAATCCCATTCCATTATAACAGATCGCCTGACCATCCGCATTCTTCAGTTTTACATGAAAGGTAAGCGCCTTTCTGTAATGCTCAAGTGCTTTCTCAAACTCCCCGTTTTCATACAAGACACCTGCAATATTGATAAGCGAGAATCCTATTCCGTCAAGGTCGTTTAACTTCTCATCAATTGCCAGGGCTTTATAATAATGATCGATCGCCTTAGGAATATCTCCAAGATCCTCGAACATGTTTCCTATATTGTTTAAAACACCGGCTTGCTCTTTAATTAATTTATTTGCCTCGAGCAGACCACGAGCTTTTTCGAAATAATCAAGTGCCTCCTGGATCTTGCCCAAGTGATTATAGATATTTGCTATGTTTCCATATTGCCTGCTCTTTTGTAAAACATTTCCTGTTTTAAAATTTATAGCCAGACTCTTTTTATGAAAATACAAAGCACTATCATATTGTCCCAGCAGATCATGAATATTCCCCAGATTACAATACACATTTGCCTCATTTTGAATATTTCCGGACTTTAAAGAAACCTCAAGAGACATCTTTAAATATTTCATTGCCTCATTCGCTTTGCCCGTCCGTTGGCACACGTAACCGATATTATTCAGGCAGGTTTCGTAGCAAGTCATGAAATAATCGTAAGAGTTATCTTTCTTTTTAGATTTTTCAAGGCATTTCTTCGAAAAATCCATTCCCTTCTCCCACTGAAGTAAAGCAGAATCGGGATTCATATTCATATAAACTTCCCCCATTAAAACATAGGCAGATGCAATCGTTGTATCCTCGCCATTCTTTAGTAACGCATTAAGCGAATCGATCCTTCGGTTCTGAGCTTGCGTAGCGAATACGAGAAACAAGTAAATAACTATGATTTCATATTTAGTCAACAATTCTATTTTTTCAGCTTATCAAAATTTTTGATCATGAATTTCTCTGCAGGCAACATAGCACGCTGTATCCTACTCGCATATCGTATACTATCAAGTAATTCTTTCTGTTTCACCTCCAATTTCTTTTTTTGATTTTCCACATTGTTCTTCTGATGCTCAATGAGCTTACTTTGTAAACGCGTAAAATTAAAGCGACGATATATAAAAAGCGCGAGAACAAAAAAAAGACCGATAGCAGCATATGAAAGTATTCGTTGACTTTCTTCTTGTTTCTTAGCCGACGCGTAGATACCTTTTTCCTTCGCTGCTTTTATGCTGTCTGCCTGATGCTTTTTCCTGAATTCATAATCAAAACCAGTTTGCAACAAGGCCTTTCTATTTTCTGAACTTCGCACACTATCCATCATGATTTTATGGAGATCTTGCATGTCGCATGCTTTTTTATATTCTGCTTTTTCATTATAGAGTTTAGCTAACAGACCTGAAGCTTCAGCAATATTGCTAGGAAAACCAAGTTCCTTTGAAATCTTCAGACTTCTTTCAGCGTAGATCACCGCGTTCTCAGAACGACTCAATGCCAAATACAAATTGGCCATTCCAAAAAGCGTGCTGCAAATACCTTTTTTATCACCAAGTTCTTCCCTTAATTTCAGGCATTGTTCAAAGTATTCTTTTGCCCTGTTGATTTCTCCTTTATTCTTATAAATATTACCAAAAGAATTTAGTACGTTGGCCTCACCCCTCTTGTCTTGCAATTCCTTTTTCAGAAAAAGACTTTCCTCCAATAGTTTCACAGCACTTTGATAGTCTTTTTTCATAGCATATGTTGTACCTAAATTAAACAAGGAAATGGCAATTGTCCTTTTTTCGCCCAATTCCCTTCTTATTACAAGTACTTTATTGTAATACTCAATTGCATTATCAAAATCGCCCTGCGTATTGTACATGGAGGCCAGGTTAGAGTACGCTTCTGCGATCCCGTGTTTATCTCCTGCTTTTTCACTGTGTGCCAGTGAATTCATGAACATTTCTGCAGCCGAACGATAATTACCTTTCTTCAGATAAATTGCTCCTAATTGAACACAGGCCATTGCTATACCATAATCACTTTTACTCTTCGTGAAGAAATAAATGGAATGTTTAAAATGGTCGATTGCCTCTTCATTTCTTCCAATCGCATATAACACTTTACCACTACTGGAATAATTCACAGCTGTTTCGTAGGCATTTACTGTTGTATCTGTATTCTGCCTGCAGATCTCATAACACTTCAGTGCTTTTTCAAATTCTCCCATTTGATCATAAAGTACACCAAGATTATTGTTTGCGTCAGCCAAGCCTTGCTTGTATCCTATTCTTTCGCACAACAGAATACTTTTTTCATACTGCATTAAGGCTTCATTCGCATCACCTTTTATTTTGAATAAAAAACCTCGATAACATGCCAGATCGGCCAAACGCCTCTCGTAAAAATCACGTTCGATCTTTGCTATTTTAGGAGAACTCAAATGCTTTTGGACCAGTTTTTCCGCTTTTACCCATATGACGACAGATGAATCAGGCATATCATAGACCAATTCCGCGCCTAATTCAAGTAAATGTGAACATCTGCTGCTATCTTGTTTATCGCTCTTTATTAGGAAACGAAGTGAATCCTTAATATCCTGCTGAGCCCTATACCCATTCATGAGAAAAAACCCGATCGTTACGAATGACCATAGGGTATATCGTTTTTTCTCGATGTTGATTCCTGAACTCATGTTTCATTTTAAAAATAGGTATAATATTTCTCGATAACAAGCAGAATGGAGTTCGACTAATTTCGATGTTAAAGCTACTTGTCGGTAAATTCATCGTTATTCCAAATTTCTGTTAAAAAGCAAGCATTAGCCTTTTTTTCCTAATATTGTGGCTCAGTATTTGAATACATTTAATAAAAAAACTATGAAAAAAATAAGCCTTACTTTTCTGTTCGCAGCCATTCTAAGTTTCTTGACCTTTGCCGGTGATGGAGACAAGATACCAACAGCAACAATGAAGAAGCTAGATGGATCAAAGATCTCTTCTACTTCTTTTTCAAATGATGGGAAACCAATGATCATTTCCTTCTGGGCCACTTGGTGCAAACCTTGCATTGCAGAATTGAATGCTGTGCAGGAGAATTATGACGAATGGGTGAAAGAAACCGGAGTCAAATTAATTGCCATCAGTATTGACGACGCACGCTCTTCAGCGAAAGTGGGACCCGTTGTTAAAACGAAAGGCTGGAAATACGAAATTTATATTGACGAGAATCAAGATTTTAAACGCGCAATGAACGTGAACAATCCTCCTCAAACCTTCTTAATTGACGGAAAAGGGAATATTGTCTGGAGTCATACCGGTTTTTCAGAAGGAGATGAAGAAAAACTGTACGAAAATGTTAAAAAAGTAGCCAAAGGCGAAAAGCCAAATCATTGATTAAATACACACCTTTGTGTTCAAAAAACCCTTGCTCAAAGCAGGGGTTTTTTTATTGCTAAATACTCAAAATTACCCTATTTTTGCTCGTATATGACAGTAAAAAACGGTAGTAGCTTTATAGCTGCTTTTTTAATACTTCTTTCGCTAAACCCATTTAATTCTAAGGCACAAGAAGGTAGTGATGAAATCAATTCCATTCATGGAAATTTTCAGGTGGATGCGCAGTATTACAACTACGACAGCTTGATAGGCGCTCCAAAAGTGCCTGAAAAAATGCTTTCCAATGCCTTTGGAAATTTAAATTATCAGAGAGGAAAATTCTCTGCCGGACTACGTTATGAGGCTTACAATAGCGTTATGCAAGGCTTTGATGCTCGATACAAAGGTCAGGGTATAACCAATCGTTTTGCCCGTTATCAGGATAAATTAGTGGACATTACAATAGGTAATATCTATGAGCAATTCGGTAGTGGACTATTATTCAGAACCTATTACGAACCTGGTTTACTTTATGACAATTCATTGGATGGAATTCGGGTGATCTCCAATCCATACAAAGGCCTAACACTAAAAGGTCTGGTCGGCAAACAACGTTCTTTCTTTACTGTGGGCCCTGGAACCGTAAGGGGATTTGATGGAGAGCTCAACATCAATGAAGCTTTGGATTCTCTTGCCTCGAACATCAAAACAAAATTCATCATTGGTGGGACTTTTGTCAGCAAATTTCAATCTGATCAGGATCCTAATCTGGTTCTACCTGAAAATGTGGGTTCTTATGGAGGTCGCTTGAATGTCATTCATGAAGGCTTCAATTTGTTTGCGGAATATGTGATGAAAGAAAATGATCCAAGTGCAGCAAACAAAACAACGGCAAACGGAAAAACATATTACAGTTACAAAAATGGTGACGCGTTCTTTCTTTCCTCTTCGTATGCAACAGAAGGATTCTCTGTTCTTTTTCAGGCTAAAAGAATTGACAACATGAGTTACAGGAGTGACAGAGATGCTTCTCTTCAGAATCTGATGATCAACTATCTTCCTGCAACAACCAAACAGCACACCTATCTGATGCCGGCATTCAATCCCTATGCAACACAACCCCTGGGTGAATTGGGAGGCATGATCGAGATCGCGTACAAAGCGAAGAAAGGAAGCCTGCTAGGTGGAAAATACGGAATGGACATAACGATCAACTATTCACATGCAAGTGGACTGAAACAGTACGGAGTAAATGACAGCACAACCAGCATGACTTTGTATAAAACCAAGTGGGATCTGGCTGAACTGAATAACGGTGTACATCATATCGACAGCATCCCAGTAGATAATAACGGAACGATAACCTACAAAAAAGAAACAGTGAGGAATTTCTATGCTCAACGTTATTATCAGGATTTTTTTATTGAGGTTTCTAAAAAATTCAACAAGAAAGTAAAAGGAAACTTCATGTACGCTCATCAATTCTACAACAAGAACATTGTGCAATTCGGCTCTAAATTTGCAGGTTACGATAATATATTTGCGGATATTTTTATCGCAGACATTACCTGGAAATACAAGACCGGTGCTGCAATACGTTTCGAATCGCAAGCTCTCATTACAAACAACTCTTCTAATCCGAATGCAGGAAGCTGGACAACTAATTTGATAGAATGGACGCCGTCTACTCACTTTTTCATTGCCGTTCTGGATCAGTTTAACTTCGATAATCCGGATAAAGCAAACATCACTGCCATCGTAAACAAAAATTCTCCTTTGCTAAGTGCTATTGCTGATATGGGAATGAAAGGTCTCTCCGGCGACCTTAACTTACATTACGGTTTGATCACTGCAGGTTATTCAACCGGTCCTCATCGCATTTCCTTCAGTTATGGTAAACAAAGGGCTGGTATCTTCTGTGTTGGTGGAGTTTGCAGAAATGTACCTGCCTCCAATGGTTTTGCTATTTCAATTACAAGTAGTTTTTAGTATATTTATATAAAAATAATAACATGAATAAGCTTAGTTTTCTCGCTCTATTTGTTGCCATTGCTTTCACTGCTTGTGACAAAGTCAAGAATCCAATTCAAACGAGTACCGGCAGCACAACAAACAACAATAACCCAAGCACTTTGGTTAGGAAGGTGCTACTTGAAGATTATACAGGTCATAAATGTGGCAATTGTCCCGCTGCGGCCATTGTAGCAGAGAGTCTATCTGAACAATACGCTGGTAAAGTAATACCCATAGCTGTTCATGCAGGTTTCTTCGCAAAAACCACTCTTCAGCATCCAGATTCTTATACATGTACAGCTGGAAATGAATGGGACGCAGGAACAGGATTTGGAATAAGTACAGCAGGTAACCCAAACGGAATGGTGAACAGAAAAGATTTTCCGGGTCATGGTTTAATTCAAAAAGAAGACAAGTGGCCTACAACCGTTGCTCTTGCTTTGAACGACCCTTACATATTGGGATTAACCTTAAAAACCACTTATGATGGAGGAACCCGTGTTTTGAATACCGAAGTGAAAGCTAAGTTCGCAACTACCTACACCAACAACGTTAAATTGCAAGTCATATTCGTTGAAGACAGTGTTATCGGTGCACAAACCGATTACTCAAAAAATCCGGATTTCATTCCTAATTATGTTTTCATGCATATGCTTAGGGGAGATTTGAACGGACCCTGGGGAGCTAATCTTAAAAACACTCCGATTGCCAACAATGATTCTGTAACAGTAAATCTTTCACCTTTTAATCTTGGATCACAATACAAAGACAAAAACATTTCTGTGATTGCTTTTGCTTACGATGCAACAACGAAAGAAGTACTTCAGGTAGAAAAGAAAAAAATAAAATAAGTTCAACTTCACGCTAATTCTCAATCATTCAATCCTCTTCATTATGCCACACTTATCTGACAGGGTCAACAGCATTTCCGAATCGCAGACCATCGCTATGGCCCGTAAAAGTCGTGAACTAAAGGCGCAAGGCATTGACATTATCAGTTTAAGTTTGGGCGAACCGGATTTTCCTACTCCAAATATTATTAAAGATGCGGCGAAAAAAGCGATTGACGGAAACTTCAGTTATTATACACATGTATCGGGTTATTTGGAATTACGTGAAGCTATCTGCAAAAAATTCAAACGTGACAATGGATTAACTTATACTCCCGACGAGATCGTTGTCAGCACCGGAGCTAAACAAAGTATTGCCAATGCTGTTTTGTGTTTGATCAATGGAGGAGATGAAGTGATCGTTCCTTCACCTTATTGGGTAAGTTATCTGGAAATTTTGAAATTAGCAGGAGGTATCCCTAAGATCGTTGAAACAACCATCGATGCGGATTTTAAAATGACGCCACAACAACTGGAAAATGCCATTACTCCGAAGACTAGAATGATCATGATCTCCACTCCCTGCAATCCAACAGGAAGTGTGTACAGCAAAAATGAATTAAAGGCCCTTGCTGAGGTTGTGGCGAAGCATCCTGAATTATATATTCTCAGCGACGAGATCTATGAGCATATCAATTTTATTGGTGGTCACGAAAGTTTCGCGCAATTTGATTTCATCAAAGACAGAGTGATCACCATCAATGGTGTTTCAAAAGGTTTTGCCATGACAGGTTGGAGAGGTGGAATTCTCGCCGCACCGAAATGGATCGCACAGGCCTGTGATAAAATGCAAGGACAATTCACATCTGCCACTTGCAGCATTACACAAAAAGCCATGCATACTGCCATGGAATTGGATTACGAGACTTATATCAAACCTATGCGTGATGCTTTCTTAAAAAGAAGAGATCTCGTGTTAAAATTAATGAAAGATATACCGGGATTAAAAACCAATACACCACAAGGCGCTTTTTACGTTTATCCTGAGATCAGCTCTTATTTTGGCAAAAAATACGAAAATCACACTATAAATAGTGGGACAGATCTGTCACTTTTCTTATTGGATGTGGCCCATGTTGCCCTGGTTCCGGGCGCTGCATTTGGCAGTGATAATTATATCCGTTTCTCTTACGCCACTGATGAGAAAAACTTAACAGAGGCTGTAAAAAGAATGGGTGCTGCATTGGCAAAACTTCATTAATTTTGCTGCTCCATGAAAAAGCTATCCGTTAAAAAAGAACATATTCGCGAAATTTTTCGCTCCTTCAATAATTTGAATGTACTCATCATTGGCGATGTGATGATCGATTCCTATCTCTGGGGTAAAGTGAGTCGCATCTCCCCTGAAGCCCCGGTGCCTATTGTTGCCGTCACTAAAAGAGAGAAACGATTAGGCGGCGCAGCCAATGTGGCTTTGAATGTACAGGCATTGGGAGGAAATCCCATTCTCTGCTCGGTTGTTGGTGTGGATCACGAAGGACTTGCTTTTCTGGATCTTCTGAAAAATCAGAAATTAAGTCAGAAAGGAATATTGAAATGCAGAGACAGGATCACCACTGTAAAGACGAGAGTGATTGGAAATAATTCTCAACTGATACGTGTAGACGATGAAGTGGAAACCGATATTGAAACAAATGAAACACAGCAATTGATCATGCTGATCTCTCATATCATACAGCACGATAAAATTGATGTGATCATTTTTGAGGACTACAACAAAGGACTCATCACACCCAAACTGATCTCAAAAGTTGTTGAATTGGCAAGAGCTAAAGGAATTCCAACTTGTGTGGATCCAAAAAAGAAGAATTTTCATTCGTATAAAGGCGTAAGTCTATTCAAACCCAACTTAAAAGAATTAAGAGAAGGATTGAAGCTGGACATTGGCGCAGACAATATTCCTGAACTGCAAAGAGCCATCAGCAGTTACAGAGTAAAACTAAAAGCCGAAACCATTATGGTCACTTTAGCAGAAAAAGGAATTCTTACCAATTCCAGAAAAGTGAAAGAACATATGGAAGCACATATCAGAAGTATTGCGGATGTGAGTGGTGCTGGTGATACTGTGATCAGCGTTGCTTCTTTGTGTCGCGCGCTGGAATGCAGAGATGAAGTGACGGCTGCTTTATCTAATCTATCAGGTGGACTGGTTTGTGAACAGGTGGGAGTTGTTCCCATTGATAAGGAAAGATTTTTAGAGGAAGCCCTCAAGCTGGATTTCGTCAAGTAAATTAGTTCTTGTTTCTGATTAATTATTTTTCAATCGTACTTTCAAATTCGTAATTCTCC
>DAORJH010000009.1:0-17057 GCA_035438925.1 Bacteroidia bacterium
CCCTACCGGAAGTACAGTGATCATATATCCCTGATAGTCGTTTTTAATCAGGGAGTGAACGCGCTTAATGATATTTGCATTAAAAGCCCCGGCCAATCCCCTGTTGGAAGAAACAGCTATGATTAAAACATTTTTTCCACTCTTTACCTTTGAGAATTCATTTTGATCTCCACCTGAATTCAAACTTACATTTTCAATGATCTCCTTCAGCTTATTCGCATAAGGTCGCATTTGGGTAACCGCATCCTGTGCACGTTTTAACTTAGCAGCACTTACCATTTTCATGGCACTTGTGATCTGCATGGTACTTCCAACGGATACAATTCTATTTCTGACTTCCTTTAAACTAGGCATTTTGAAATTATAAATTATAAATTATGAGTGTTGAAATGACCACAGTGGCCACTTAACATTCAACATTAATTATATTTTGCTGTAAGGTCTTTTGCGCAAGCCTCAAGTACATTCGTGATCTCGTCTGTATACTTTCCGGCCTTCAATTCATCAAGAGTTGATTTATGTTTACGCTCCATGGCGTCAAGAAATTCTTTTTCAAATTCGCGCACCTTGTTCACAGGCACGGCTCTTAAAAGATTTTTTGTTCCAAGGTAAATAATAGCAATTTGTTGTTCAACACGAAGCGGAGAGAATTGCCCTTGTTTAAGCACCTCCACATTACGCGCTCCTTTATCCAGAATTGATTTGGTTGCAGCATCCAGATCAGAACCAAATTTTGCAAATGCTTCTAGTTCGCGATACTGAGCCTGATCCAATTTTAAGGTACCGGCAACTTTTTTCATTGATTTGATCTGTGCATTTCCACCCACGCGAGATACAGAGATACCCACGTTGATCGCAGGACGCACACCTGAGTTGAATAAATTTCCTTCAAGGAAGATCTGCCCGTCTGTAATGGAAATTACGTTTGTTGGAATATAAGCCGATACGTCACCCGCCTGCGTTTCAATGATCGGTAGCGCAGTTAAAGAGCCACCACCTTTTACCAATCCTCTGATCGACTCAGGAAGATCATTCATGCTTTGAGCAATCGTATCTGAAGCATTGATCTTTGCAGCTCTTTCTAATAAACGACTGTGAAGATAAAACACGTCACCTGGATAAGCCTCACGTCCCGGAGGACGGCGAAGCAGAAGTGAAACCTCACGATAGGCAACTGCTTGTTTTGAAAGGTCATCAAAAATGATCAAGGCTGGACGACCGGTGTCTCTGAAGAATTCACCAATAGCAGCTCCTGCAAAAGGAGCATAAAACTGCAATGGAGCAGGGTCTGATGCATTTGCTGCAACGACTACCGTGTAAGCCATTGCGCCATTCTCTTCAAGAACACGTACCACGTTGGCTACAGTAGAACCTTTTTGTCCAATAGCCACATAAATACAGAATACGGGTTTTCCTGCATCGAAAAATTCTTTCTGGTTGATGATGGTATCAATACAAACCGCTGTTTTTCCGGTTTGACGATCTCCGATCACTAACTCACGTTGTCCACGACCAATAGGGATCATCGCATCAATTGCTTTAATTCCGGTTTGTAGTGGTTCAGTTACCGGCTGACGATAAATTACCCCAGGAGCTTTTCTTTCCAAAGGCATTTCGTATGTTTTTCCTTGAATAGGACCTTTACCGTCAATAGGCATACCAAGCGTATCAACAACACGCCCAAGCATTCCTTCACCAACATTTAACGAAGCAATACGTCCGGTACGTTTACAAGAACTTCCTTCTTTAACTCCTTCACTTGGGCCCAATAACACGGCTCCAACATTATCTTCTTCCAGGTTTAGAACGATTGCTTGTAATCCGGTTTCAAATTCGATCAACTCTCCTGATTGAACTTTTGATAATCCATAAACACGGGCAATACCATCTCCAACCTGAAGTACGGTTCCAACTTCTTCCAGTTCAGCTTCACTTTTAAAGCCGCTTAATTGTTGTCTTAAAATTGCAGATACTTCTGCTGGTTTTATTTCTGCCATGATTTAAAATTTAGTAAGTGTTGATACTATTTCTCCATTTGATAATTGAATGCTGTCTCCTGTACCGCTGTACAGTTTACAGTTAACCGTTGCTTTAAAGATACAATCCAAATAACTTGAACCCTGAGAAGTGTAAAAGAAATTTTCGTTTATAATAAAACTTGAACCACTTTGAAATGATGTGTTGTTTACTGGATTTACGCTTTTGTAAACCTCATTATTAGCAGGATTTTTCACAGAAATAAAAACACCAACCTGTTTACTTGACCACATCGATTCTTTACTGAAAGGAAAAGACTTAACCGCTAAAAGACTTTTAAAGAAGGCTTCAGACACTGGACTTGTTTGGCGAGTGGAATCTCCAATAGAAATATAAAAATTAGAACCACCATTAATTGTTGAATACACGCTATAATAGTTGGGCAGAAAAGGTTGTGTAGAAAGCCCGCCTGAACTTGAAGACCAAACATTTCCAATGACTGGAATGTAGGAATAAGACTGAGAACCGAGCGTGAATTTCACATACCTGTTTGAATTTTCATTCAACCCACTTGTTGGAGTAGGGGTAGTAGCAGCAACAGCAGGCTCTGTGCTTGGCTTTTCTTCTTTTTTCTTACAAGAAAAAGCAGCCAAGGCTATGAAAAAAATAACTATGTACGTTTGAGTACGCATCAATTCATAGAGGGAACATAAGCATTTCCCTTAAAATTCTTTTTTAAATTATGCAACATTCTTATGACGCTTTGATCGGCTTGTTTGTCGTTGATGGTTAAAACAAAACCACCAATAAGCGCCGGAACAACTTTTTCAATTAATTCAATTTCTCCAGCAACATTCTTTTTCACCACATCCATTATATTCTTTCTTGTCTTTTCATCAAGAGCAATGGCTGTTTCTACCTTAACGGAAGTGATGTTTTTAATTACCTTATATTGTTCGTCGAAAGCCTTTGCAATGTCGTGCACATAAGCCTCACGTCTTTTCGTTGCGATCAGATTTAAAAAGAGCAATGTGGTGGCCGAAACTTTTCCCTCAAAGATGGACTTGAAAACGGAGATTTTTTTGTCTGTCTTAATAACCGGACTTTCAAGAAGCATTACAAAGTCACGGTTCGAGTTACAGATGTCTTTGATTGTCTTCATATCATTCCTGACCTCTTCGAGTTGTTTTTTCTCGAGGGCAAGATCGATAAGTGATTTAGCATATCTGTTAGGAACAACCATAATTAATTCATATTAACATCTTTCATCAGGTTACTCACAAGTGCTTTTTGTTTTTCGTCGCTTGAAAGTTCTGATTTTAATATTTTTTCTGCAATCTCTATTGAAAGAGTGGCAACCTGATTCTTCAATTCGGTTATGGCCGCATTTTTTTCATTATTGATCTGATCACGAGCAGCAGCAACAATTCGTTCACTTTCTTTTGTGGCTTTTGTTTTTGCTTCAGCAATGATAGCTTCTTTTGTGTCGCGAGCTTCTTTTAAAAGAACATCCCTTTCTTCTTTGGCTTTTGCCAAGATCTTTTCGTTATTAGCCTGCAGTTCGCGCATATCATTCAAAGCACTCTCTGCGCTTTTCAAAGCCTTATCAATACCTTCTTCGCGAGTTTTAATCGCATTCAAGATAGGTTTCCAGGCAAATTTTCCTAATAGAACAATAAGTAAAATAAAAACAACACTGGTCCAAAAGATCAAGCCGACCGCCGGGGTTACCAATGCATTTAAAATATAAAGTGAATTCATATGATGTGTTTTTTACAAATAATGATTTAAAACAACGCCTCTTGCCAACCGCAAGAGGCGATCGTTCTTACTTAGACATTAAAGCTACCACTACACCGAAAAGAGCTACACCTTCAACTAAGGCTGCTGCAATGATCATTGTAGTTTGGATCTTTGAATGTGCTTCTGGCTGACGTGCAATAGCGTCCATTGCATGACCACCAATTTGTCCGATACCGATGCCGGCGCCAATTACGGCTAAACCTGCTCCGATTGCTGCGATACTTCCACCCATGGTTTTTTGTTTTTGTTTGTTATTATTTGTTTGTTAATGTGATGCCGCTTCGCCATGCGCATGCTCTTCATCATGGCCGTGATCGGCAGTTGCCGCGCCAATGAACAATGCAGTTAACATGGTAAATATATATGCCTGTAAGAATGCCACTAAACATTCTAGGACGTCAATAAATAAAGCAAATGCAACTGAAACAGGTGATATTGCCAAAGACTCAAAAAAGAAGATCAACCCAAGTAAACTAATTACTATGATGTGTCCGGCCGTCATGTTTGCGAATAAACGTATCATTAAAGCGAAAGGCTTTGTTAAAATCCCTACAACTTCGATAGGAATCAATATTGGCCACAACCATTTTGGGGCCGGTGGCATGAAAATATGGTGCCAGTAAGCGCCATTCGCGTTCACATTGGTAACAATTAAGGTGACAACTGATAAAACAAAGGTGAAAGCAATATTCCCGGTAAGGTTCGCCCCGATTGGGATCATGCCAAATACATTGTTTATAAGGATCAGAAAGAAAACAGTTAAAAGGTAAGGAACATATTTTTCGTATTTCGGACCGATATTCCCCTTCGCAAGATCATCGCGAACAAAAACGATAAGGGGCTCAAAGAAAGATTGTTTTCCTTTTGGAGCTGTATTAACGCCGGTCGTTTTATAAGCTTTGGCTATGGAGGTAAAAATCAGAAAAAGCACCAATGCAGAAATGAACATTTGTGCAACATTTTTAGTGATTGAAAGATCCAATGGAGATGCATTTTTCACGACAGTTTCTCCACCTTCCAGCTCAGTTTCCAGATATTGTCCGTGTTCATTAGGAACTTCAGATGCGTAATAGATCTTCTCTTCAAAATTCACAAACCGCTCTCCATTTTTTTCTACTACATGCATTCCATGTGTGTCGTGATGAAACTCCCCGGATGAGAAAATGGATAATCCTGCATTTGAATTTAGAATCACGAGCAAAGGAATGGAAACGGCGTCATGCCCCTCACCCCAAAGATGCCAAGAATGAGAATCCAGAATGTGTTCAAATGCAACTTTAGTGATGTTTACTTTTTCTTCTCCGGCAGGTTTTGATTCAGCAGCAATTGCAACCGCCTCGTGTTCGTCAGGCTCTGAACTTAATACAGGAAGCGCCAATAACAGCGCAAAAAATACAAGCAGGGCTTTTGTTTGACGAAGAATATTAATTGTTGAAATCATCTGAACAATTATGGCTTTTTTTCGGGTGCAAATGTAGGCATTTTAATAGATACAATAAGAATATTTTGAAGAGATAATTATACTGATTTGCATCATATTGGTTTATCGCGACTTTTTAATCTGAGAAGGCCTGAAGCGCAGCTTTTATTTGAAAAACTATTGAAACTTTCAACGCTACTTTTAAAAGAAAATCAGTTATTTATCGAATGAATTATTGGCTTATCAAATCAGAACCTTCGGTATATAGTTGGGAACGGTTTATGAAGGATAAAAAAGCGTGTTGGGATGGAGTCAGGAATTATGCGGCGCGTAACAACCTGAAAGCCATGAAAAAAGGTGACAAAGCGCTGTTTTATCATAGCAATGAAGGACTTTGCATTATGGGTGTGGCCGAATTGACAAAAGAATACTATCAGGATCCAGGAACCAACGAAACTGCCTGGGTAGCGGTTGATTTTAAGCCTTTTATGGTTTTTAAAAAGTCGGTCCCCCTGAGTGAGCTGAAGGCTGACCCTCTTTTAAAGAACATGAAGTTTATTCAGATTCCACGGCTAAGCGTTAGTCCTGTGACTGAGATAGAATACCAGCGAATCTGCAAAATGGGACAAATTGCCCCAGAATAAATACCCGACATTTGCTTCGACGAAACAACTTAAATATTCGACGAAACAATTCTTGACTTTACTCAGTAAACAAACTATTCAATTCCTTTTTGTTCACAAGGTCATTTCCAATTTGACCTGTTCCGTATCAAAAATTGAGGAATGCTCATTTATTCCATTTTATTTGGATTATTCTAATTCGATGTGGTTTTCTTTGAAAGCTGAAATGATCTTCAAGAAGTTTTCATAGGGAGTTTCACTTTCCCATATGTAGGAATTGAAAGCAATGCCATAGAAGCCGTAATCAGCAGTTTTTTTAACAGCAGTGGCAGTTGTTCCACCCCTGGCAACTAGGTTTTTATTGCAGTTTTTGATCGCCGCGAGTACACCTTCCTCATAATACCCGCTGTAAAATCCACCGGTAATATTATTATACATAGTGCCAACTAAAAAATAATTAAAATCATATTCTTCCTTCGTGTATACATATTGTAATCTCGAATAAGATCGGCTTTTTGAAGTGCTGTGAAATTTCAGCTTTAGGCGTTGTCTTACAAACCAGTATTTCCACTTCTTCACCAAATGCACACTAGTGAGATGAATTCCCTTCAGATTGTATTTTAAGGCCAGTTTATGATGAGAATGAATCACGATCCTGTCATGATAAATAGCGGGAATCTCTTTGATATATTCACTTAACTGATTGGTGGAGTATTTTGGTTTTCTGATATGAAGGGTCATGAGGCCAGACTCGAACATCTTAGTTGCCATGGCAATCTCTCCATCCTTATCCTTAGAAGGAGTAATAACAATTAATTTCATTCAGCGTCTTGCTTTTTTGTGAAAACATGTAAATGTAAAATATTTTTTATATTTAATGTCAAGAGAATTTGATGAAGAGAGTATTTTTTTACGGAGCATGTATATTTTTATTGACACACTTTTTGTTGCTCACTTCAGATAAACTCTGTCCAAATCGAATTTCAATAGCCTATACTTATCCTTTTTTTCAGCAAAACTGGGACCTTTTTGTGCCGCCGCCTAGTGCGAATTATCAGCTTTACGCTTTGCTGGAAAATGGCAGTGTCAGTGAGGTTTTGGGACAGATAAAAATGAAACATCGGGCTAATTTATTAGCAGGTAATGAAGCTTTATTGGTTGCTTTAACTAACAGCATACATTTTTTCGAAAAAGAAGCAAATTATAATCAGATACCCCCGGAAAAAGCAGATAAAGCAATAAATTTTAAGATCATTGTTAAGTCTGTTCAGGCCTATTTCTTAAATACATCATCTACTCGGGTCAACAGAATTATACTTGTGGTTAGTCCCTTGAATTCAATAGAAAAGCCACGCATTTATTCTAATTAGCGTATTAACGAACAGACCCACAATTCCTTAAAAATATCTTTAAACAATTGCCTCATAGTGCTGAGAATAAACGCAGAAAATTGTATTATTGTATCCTTGAATTTTTAATAAGTTCACAATGAAACTCGGTTTTGATATTTTAGGTGGCGACCATGCACCAAAAAATTGCCTTGATGGCGTCATACTCGCATCTAAAGAATTGGCCGGCACCGCGCAACTGGTTTTATTTGGCGATAGCGATCAGTGCCGCGATTATTTTAAAAAGAATAATGTTGATCCTGATCAATTCGAATATGTACATACAACCGAGATGATCGAAATGGGCGAACATCCCACAAAAGCTTTTTCACAAAAACCAAACAGCAGTATTTTCCTTGGCTTCAAATACCTGAAAGAAGGAAAGATCGACGCCTACACAAGTGCAGGAAATACCGGCGCAATGCTGGTCGGCTCTATGTTCACCGTAAAATCCATACCCGGTGTGATCAGGCCTTGTATCACCGGCGCAGTGCCGAAAGAAAATGGAGGCTATGGAATCATACTTGATGTTGGAACGAATGCCGATTGCAAACCCGACGTATTGTATCAATTCGGTGTTCTTGGCTCTATCTTTGCACGCGAAATAAATAAGATCTCCAACCCAAGAGTCGGACTCTTAAATATAGGAGAAGAACCTGAAAAGGGAAATCTGGTATCGCAGGCAGCATATAATTTAATGAAAGACACCAAGGAGTTTAACTTCATTGGCAATATTGAAGGAAATGATGTTTTCGCGGATAAGGCAGATGTGATTGTTTGCGAAGGATTTGTTGGCAATGTTGTATTAAAGAATGCTGAAGCTTTCTATAAACTGATCAAAAAAAGAAATAGAAGTGATGAGTATTTTGACAGGTTCAATTACGAATTGTACGGAGGAACTCCCATTCTTGGAATCAACTCCAATGTGATCATATGCCACGGTCATTCCAGTCCGGTAGCCATAAAAAATGCATTGCTGCTTGCTAAAGAAATGGTACTAACCAAACTGGAGGAAAAAATAAAACAACAGTTTCAATAATGATCAAAGCCGCTATTACTGCCGTTGCCGGATATGTACCGGATAACATAGTTACCAATAAGGATCTTGAAAAGATGATCGACACTACTGATGAGTGGATCACAACACGTACAGGAATAAAAGAAAGACATATTGAGAACGATCCAAAAAAGGCAACTTCCGATATGGGAGTAAAAGCGGTTCAGCTTCTTTGTAAAAAGAGAGGAATTAGCCCGGAAGAGATCGATCTTTTGATCTGTGCAACAGTTACCCCCGACATGGTTTTTCCTGCAACAGCAAATATCATTGCAGCAAAAGTAGGTGCGAATAAAGCCTGGGGTTTTGATTTATCGGCAGCCTGTTCCGGTTTTCTTTATGGTGTTTCTACCGGCGCTCAGTTCATTGAAACTGGACGTTATAAAAAAGTGGTGATCGTTGGAGCAGACATGATGAGTCGTATCCTGAACTTTGAAGACAGAGCAACCTGTGTGATCTTTGGCGATGGGGCCGGCGCCATTCTTCTTGAACCAACCACAGAAGATGTGGGAATAAAGGATTTTGTCCTTCATTCAGATGGAAATGGAGCAACATACTTACACATGAAGGCCGGGGGATCTCTGAACCCTGCATCAATCGATACGGTTACGAATAAAATGCATTACGTCCATCAAGAAGGACAAACCGTTTTTAAACATGCGGTTTATAACATGGCTGAGGTTAGTGCCAACATCATGGAGAAAAATCATTTAAAGGCAGAAGACGTTTCCTGGTTGGTCGCTCATCAGGCCAATAAAAGGATCATTGACGCCACTGCTTCGAGAATGGGCGTTGGTGCCGAAAAAGTGATGATGAATATTGAGCGTTATGGCAACACAACAGCAGGAACGATCCCACTTTTACTATGGGATTATGAAAAGCAGTTAAAGAAAGGAGACAATCTTATTCTTTCTGCTTTTGGCGGAGGTTTTACCTGGGGAGCTATCTATGTGAAATGGGCTTACGATGGTAATAAGTAGATCCTGAATTATTTTTCAAAATTATTTTAATCTGAACTATTGGTAACTGTTGGTAACATACAGCTTCCGGACTTTCCGCTTTTGCTCGCCCCTATGGAGGACGTTAGTGATCCGCCATTCAGGTATGTGTGTAAAATGTATGGAGCTGATCTCATGTATACCGAATTCATCAGCAGCGAGGGTCTAATACGCGATGCCATTAAAAGCAGAAAGAAGCTGGATATTTTTGATTACGAAAGGCCCATTGGCATTCAGATTTTCGGGGGAGATGAAGAGGCGATGGCATTGTCTGCAAAGATCGTAGACGCAACGCAACCTGATCTGCTTGATATTAATTTTGGTTGTCCGGTTAAAAAAGTAGTGTGCAAAGGGGCCGGTGCCGGTGTGCTGAAAGATATTGATCTGATGGTAAGATTGACAAGGGCAGTTGTAAAGTCAACCTCACTTCCGGTAACAGTGAAAACAAGATTGGGCTGGGACGAAAAAAGCATCAATGTAATGGAAGTTGCAGAAAGATTGCAGGATGAAGGGATCAGAGCATTGACCATTCATGGAAGAACCAGGGCGCAGATGTATAAAGGAAATGCAGAATGGAAACATATTGCGGATGTAAAGAATAACCCAAGAATAAAGATCCCCATCTTTGGAAACGGAGACATAGATTCTCCTCAAAAAGCTTTAGAGTACAAGAACCGTTACGGCGTGGATGGCATCATGATCGGAAGGGCTGCGATTGGATATCCCTGGATCTTCAATGAAGTAAAACATTTTTTTAAAACAGGAACTGAGCTTCCCAAACCCGATATAAAGAACAGGGTAGAAGTGTGCAAAGCACATTTGAAAAAATCAGTAGAATGGAAAGGCGAGAAATTCGGTGTGCTGGAAATGCGAAGTCATTATGCCAATTATTTCAGGGGAATTCCTGATTTCAAGGAAACAAGAATGAAACTTGTATCCTATAATACGCTTGCAGAAATTGAAGGTGTGTTGGATGAAATAATTGCCGTGCGCGCTTGATCAAAGTCGTCTGAAAAGATCTTTGATGTAATCGATCGTTACAGTGTCTTTATAGGTATCTCCGAATGCATGATTCCACATGAACGGAAGGTTGTAACTTACTTCAGCCATTTTAGTAAGTGTTGCATCATCCCATTCTTTGCTTAAGTTCTGAGGCAGTACGATCTTATGCTTTTGGATCATCTGACTGAATTCTTTTACTCCTTCGGGATAAATATCACCTAAGTGCTGAAATATTATACAATTTGCATAGCAATGTCTTGTGCCGTGTATTTTAGATAATCCATAACTCAAGGCGTGACACACACCCACTTCGCTGTACGTTAAACTCAAACCTCCCATTAACGACGCAACCATCAGCTTATCATCATTCTCGCTTGTCTGACCCGACCGTTCGTTCAAATAAACTTCTCTGCATAAATGCAATGCCTGATCGCCATAGGCTAGACTGAAAGCATTGTTCCTGATTCCGCTATGCGATTCTATACAGTGAATGTACGTATCCATGCCGGTATAGAACCACCAGTCGGTAGGAACACTCGAAATCAATTCCGGATCAAGAATCACCTGATTGAAAACGGTCCAATCACATTTTAATCCCAATTTTTTCTCAGGCCCGGTGAGCACTGCCGTCATCGAAACTTCGGCGCCCGTTCCACTTATTGTTGGTACGCCTAAATGATAAACGCCCGGCTTCTTCACTAAATTAAGTCCTTGGTATAAAACAGAAGATCCTTCATTGGTCAACATCAGCGAAAGAGCCTTCGCTATATCCATAATGCTTCCTCCACCTATTCCAACTACACCACTGGGAAGTCCTTTTTTTGCCAGTATTTGATCTCTGAGAGAATCAATCTGTTCGGTAGTTGGTTCGTGTGGATCAACGTCGATAAAAAATACCAGATCTTCTTCCTTGTTCTGTAATTTGTCTTTTAAGGGCTTATTCTTGAAATACTGATCGACAACAAAAACGAAATAATTTTTGTTTTCTTTCCGGATGGGTTCAATGGTAGATCCTAATTGAGAGAATGAGCCTCTTCCATAGGTAACTTTGTCAATGTTCTTGAAATTCTTATGAAGCATTTTGAATTTTTATTTTTGTTCAAATAGTTGTTGTGCTTTTTCCCAGTTAACCACATTCCACCAGTCCTTGATATAATCTGCTCTTTTGTTCTGGTGCTTTAAATAGTAAGCATGTTCCCATATATCCAGTGCGAGTACGATCTTTCCTTTCTCTTGCTGTAAATTCATTAAAGGGTTGTCTTGATTGGCAGTGGTAACAATTTTTAATTTGCCATTCTGGTTAATTAACCAACACCATCCACTTCCAAATATTTTCATTGCCTTTTCAGCAAATTCTTTTTTGAAGTCTTCAAGTGTTTTCCACTCCTTCTTTATTTCTTCTGCAAGACTTCCGGAGACTTCATTTACATTGCCATCCTTATTTGGCCTTAACAGTGTCCAGAACAAACTGTGATTGTAATGTCCGCCTAAATTATTTCTGATCACGGAAGAAGTTGTTTGATCAACATGCGAACACTTCACGCTGTCGTCTGATAAATAATCAATGTTGGTGGAAGGAGTTTCATTCAGTTTGTTCACATAAGCCTGATGATGCTTGGTGTGATGAATGATCATGGTTTGCTTATCAATGAAAGGTTCAAGCGCATCATACTCATAGGGCAACTTCGGAAGTTGAAATGCATCGCCTCCGGAATGAAGCAAGTTTGATGTGGGAAATAATGTTTGAGCTTTTGTGATCTTTAGTGCAATGGCAGTGAATGCAAAGGTGCCGGTTCTCTTTAAAAAATCCCTTCTGCTTTTCATTTTAAAATTGAATTAGGACTTCATTCTTTTCAACGGCCTTGCCTTTATTGGCTATTATTTTTTTAATGACTCCGTCGCTCGGACTCTTTAAAATGTTTTCCATTTTCATCGCTTCAAGAACAATCAATGCATCGCCTTTTTTTACAGCTATACCTTCCTGCACCAGAACATTGAGCACCATGCCGGGCATTGGCGCCTTCACATCGTTGATCTTTTTTGAAGAAAGATTGTCCATGCCAAGACTTTTAAGCAGGTCGTCGTACTTATCGGCAACTTTCAGATTAAACCTCGATCCATTCACTTTAATGACAAGCGTTTTCTCATCTTTGTTCGTTTTAAGAATATCGATGTTGTAAGAAACGTTATTATAAATAAGATGAAACTGGTGATCGTTTATCTTAATAATGCTTCCTTGAATAGAACTGCCGGAAAGAAGCCCTTCAAATTTACCGTCTTGTAGTGAAATATTAGTTTCAAGAGACGGATTTCCATTGACGCTGATTCGGTACATAATGACAAAAGTACTCTAATAAAACAAAAAACCCCCTTCAAGCGAAGAGGGTTTTATTAAACTTGTTTAAAACTTATTTTTTAATGAATTCTCCCATTTTGTTGTCATAGTTAAGGAAATAACCTCCTTTAGGAAGATTACTTACTTCAACTTTACTTCCAAAACCTTTTTTCACCACATTACCGTACTGATCATAGATCTCATACAAAGTTTCAATGGCTTTATCGTTCTTGCCCTTCATGAAGAAATTAACGTCTTTGCTGGCCTTAATTGGAGCAAAATCAATTTCTGTAACATCGCTAACAAAATCAACCGGCTTACTTAAACGTGGCTGACCACTATAATCTGTTTGACGAACACGAACCTGATTCTTACCTGAATGTGGAACCACTTTAAAAGAATACTCATTGCTTGTAGGGGTACCAACACCATCAACTTCTCCTACCTTCACCCATTTATTCCAGCGAAACTGCTCTATCGCGAATGCCAATTTGCCGGTTTCTGATTTAGTTGTCCATTTAATGGTACCATCCAAATCAGCTGTCATGCTAACAACTTCAAAAGTACTTTTTGGCTTTAATACCTCAGGATTCAGGATCTTAGGCTTACAGTCTTCTTTATGGAAAAGCTTGATCTCCACTTTATCGCCGATATTTAGCTTCCAGGGCTTGAAATCAATCTCAAATGCACTTGAGTTAACCTCATCTGTTGTGATATTTCCATTGATCTTAACCTCAGTAACGCAAAAACCAACCCCACTGCTGCTTGCATAAGGATTTTGAACATATAGATTTTTGCCCTGATAATTACCCTCAAGAATGATAACTCCACCTTGAGCCTTACCTAAATTTAGGCCGGCAATAAGGATTAACAGGGATAAAAGAAATTTTTTCATCGACTAAACTAAAAAACTTAGCGATGCAATATTAAACCGATATTTTTGATTTTCAAAATATATTTTAATGAATATTTCATTTAAATTAGAGTAAAATGCATAGTTTTGTTTGCTAAATACGAGCGATTTATGAGGATTTTAAGCACTATTCTTGTCACAGGTCTTTTTTTGGCCTCCTGCAGTAATGAAGGGGGTAAAAAGGAGGAACGGCCCGAGGATTACAAGGGAGGCAATAAAGTGCTCAGGATTGCCGAAGTGAATAGCCCGATAAGTATATTCCCTCATAAGTTAACCAATAGCGTGGAAGGATTGATCGCCTCCCAGATCCACGAATGTTTAGTGCGAATTAACCCAAAAGACCTTAGTGTTACCCCCGGTTTGGCTGAAAAGTGGGAAATTAGTCCGGATGGCAAAACGATCACCTTTCATCTTCGAAAAGGAGTTCTTTTTCAAAAAGAAGGCTTGTTAAAAGGTAAGAATGAGGAACTTACGACAAAAGACATAAAATTCACTTTCGAATTGTTGTGCACGGATCGTCCGGATAACTATCATTTCCAGACAGTTTGTAAAGACAGGCTCGTTGGAGCAAATGATTATTACTTGAATAGTACAAAAAAGGATATTAAAGACAAGGGGAGCATCTCGGGTCTTAAGATCATAGATGACTATACATTTTCTGTTGAATTATTGAATTCGCCACAGATCTTTTTGGAGATCCTCGCGAATCCTGTGGCCTCTATCATCAACAACAAAGTTTATTCTGTAAAGAAAGACAGCACCAACGTTGGTTTAGGTCCATTTGTTTATGATGAAAAAGCATCAAACAACAAACATATTGTTTTATACAAGAATCCATGGTATTACGGAAAGAGTAAAGATGGAACTTCACTGCCATTAATTGATTCAGTGATCATTGATATTGTTGCCTCATCGGAAGAAGCTTTACAAGGATTTCGAAGTGAAAAATTCGATCTGATAACTGCCGTACCAAGCAGCCAACTGAAATCGCTCGTTGAAGAGAATATTGGCGAATTTCAGGGAAAATCGCCCAGGTTCATCATTGAACAAAGACCGGAAATGCTCAGTTCCTTCTATTCATTCAATGTCAATAAACCGCCTTTCAACAATGTAAAACTTCGTCAAGCTTTCAATTACGCTATTGATAGAAACCGTATCATTGAAAGGGTTTTATTTGGTCAGGCGCATGGCCCGGCAGAAAACGGAATTGTTCCCCCTTCATTCTCTTTCTACAATTCTGCATCTATAAAAGGCTATAGTCTTAACATTGAAAAAGCGAAAGAATTATTAAAGGAAGCAGGCTACCCTGACGGAAAGGGATTGCCTGAGATACAATTATTGGTGAATTCCGGAAACACAAGAAACAATTCAGTTGCTGTTGAAATTCAGAAACAACTGAAAGCAAACATCAATGTGAATATTACGTTTGAGTCGGTTCCTGCAGCAGAGAAGTTTTACCTCGAAGTAAAAGGCAAGGCAGATATTTTCAGAGAAGGATGGGTTGCAGATTATCCAAGTCCGGAATCTTTTCTTTCAGTTTTCTTTGGTGAGCCGGTAACAAGCGATACCAGCCATCTTGCTTTTCCAAACACAATGAAGTATAAAAATCCTGAGTTTGACAAGTATTACAAACTTGGACGCGATGCCGTGAACAGAGATTCATCCAGCAAGTATTTTTTAATAGCAGAACAGATCCTCATCAACGATGCGCCTTTGATCCCGCTTTGGTATGACAGCAATTGCAGACTTATCAATTACAGGGTGAAGAATTTCCACACGAATGCTTTGCGATACTACGATTTCACACAGGTGAATATTGATATCCCAACCAAGTAAAACTTATTGCTCATTAGACGGAATGACAAAACGCCATTTAATAATCATGCGCGCAGCCTTCATTCTTTTCTTACTTGCATTTTTTTCGGTTCAAAATATTTCTGCACAATATAAGATCACAGGAAAAGTTTATTCCGTCTCCAACAAAGAGGCACTCCCTTTTGTTCCTGTGCTTATAAAAGGAACTACACAGGGAGCACAATCTGATTTTGACGGAAACTTTGTGATCAATAGCACAAAATTAGGCGATTCACTGGTAGCATCTTATGTGGGGTACAAACGTGCTGCGCGTGCGATCAATAAAAATCTGCAGCAACAGGTCATTAATATTCCAATGGAAGACATCGGAGGACTTTCGCTGGAAGAAGTGGTGGTTAAAGCTGGAGAGAATCCTGCACATCGTATTGTAAGGAACTGTGTAAAGAAAAAAGACGTGAATAACAGAACAAGTCTTGATGCATTCGAGTACGAAACTTACAATAAGCTAGAATTCGATCTTAATCGCATTCCGAAAGAAATGCGCGAAAAGAAAATACTCAAACCTATTAGTTTTGTGTTTGATAATGTGGACAGTGCATTCAGCGGAGAAAAACCCTCACTCCCTTTTTTCATAGTAGAAAATCTTTCGCAGTTCTACTACAAAAAAAATCCAACAAGAAAAAAAGAAGTTGTGATCGCTTCAAAGATCACGGGAATGGAAAACTCCAGTGTATCGCAAGTTTTAGGCGATATGTATCAGAATATTAATGTCTATGACAACAACATCCTTGTCTTCAATAAACAAATGCCCAGTCCAATAAGCGACAATGGTTTGTTCTATTACAAATATTATTTAGAGGACAGTGCTTTCGAAGGAAATCAGTACATCTATCATATTCGCTTCAAACCAAAGAGAACACAGGAGTTGAGTTTTACCGGTAACATGTGGATAGCAGATACCACCTGGGGGATCAAACGACTTGAAATGAGTATGCCCAAAGAGGCAAATATCAACTTCATCAATAGCGTAAATGTCATTCAGGAATTTTCTTATTCTGATAGCATTTGGTTTCTGGCGAAGGATCGTTTGGTGATCGATTTTGCTCCAACAAAAAAAGCGATCGGATTTTACGGAAGGAAAACCACTTCGTATAAGAAAATAAAATTCAATGAGCCGAAGGCGGATAAATTTTATGAATTCGCGGATCGCATTGTTGTAGACGACAGCGTCTCTTCCAAGTCCGATGAGTTCTGGGCACAGAACCGTCACGATAGTTTAACCATGCGAGAGAAGAAGATCTTTAAAATGATCGACACCATTCAATCTCTACCAATCTATACAACCTGGGTGGATGTTTTTTATCTACTCGTAGCCGGATACAAGAAGTATAATAATTTTGAAATTGGTCCGTATTCAAATCTTGTTTCCTATAACAAAGTAGAAGGAATGCGTTTGCGTTTTGGAGGAAGAACAAGCGATATTTTCAGCAAGTGGTATGAACTGGCCGGTTACGTTGCTTATGGCGTGCAGGATGAAAAGTGGAAATACTATATCGGCTTCAAAAGTTTTCTTTCTAAAAAACCCGTCCGGCAACTCGTGGGCATGAATTACAAAAGCGATTATGAGATCTTAGGACAAAGTACAAATGGATTTTCTCAGGATAACGTACTCGCTTCCTTTTTCAGGGCAAGTCCTCTTACCAATTTAACACGTGTGGATAAAACGGAA
>DAORJH010000010.1:0-16966 GCA_035438925.1 Bacteroidia bacterium
ATATCTGATTTTCCTTCCGGACTGGCGTTATTGTTTCCGTTAACGTCATTTGTCATAATCGTAAGAACGCTGTCAGTTACTTCAACAGGATCAACACTCACACCGTGAGGTGAAGGGTCGTTCACTTTGTGTTTGAATTTCTGATACATTGGTCCATCAACGTTTGTCAAGATCTCTCCACCCATACCACCGATAAGTGTAGTAGAGTCACGTTTTTGTGTAGTGAAAATGTTACCACGGAAAGGACGGAACTCGTCTGCATCCTGTACTGTATTCTGACGATACACATCCATTACCCACTCAGAAACGTTACCTGCCATGTTGTAAAGACCGTAGTCATTTGGCCAATATGAATAAACCGGAGCAGTTACGTCGGCATTGTCATTCAAATAACCTGCAACACCCATATAGTCACCTGCACCTCTTACGAAGTTTGCATTGATCTGTCCAAGGTAATTGTCAGTTGAGTTACGTACACCATGTCCATTCCAAGGGTAGATACGACGATCTGTGATACGCTCACCAATTGTATTTCCAATTAAACCATAAGATGCATATTCCCATTCAGCTTCTGTCGGGAGACGGTATTTAGGTAAGAAGATACCATCTTCCATACGTACATCTCTCTCCGGATTCTGCTCATCAAATGAAGGTAATTTTTGTTTTAACTGTCCTTGCCACTTACCAGATAGATAAGCTTCAGTGCTGAAATAATCCTGATCAGAAGGATTTGGCACGTGATCGATAAGACCCTCACGGATCAAAATGAATTCGTTCACACGGTCAGTTCTCCATGCACAGAAATCATTTGCCTGAAGCCAGTTGATACCTACTACAGGATAATCACGATAAGCCGGATGACGTAAATAATACTCAACATAAGGCTCATTGTAAGCTAATTTCTCACGCCAAACCAAAGTATCAGGTAATGCTTTATAATAGATATCAGGGAAAGTTGGACCAAACACACGGCTTGTCCACCATAAGTATTCCAAGTATGAGAAATTGGAAACCTCTGTCTCATCCATATAGAATGAAGAAACAGTTACTCTGCGACCTGTATTGTTCCACTCGTAAGTTACGTCGTGCTCAGTACGGCCCATAGTAAATGTTCCACCTTCGATCAGTACTAGACCTGGACCAGTTTCCTGCTCCTCATAAGGTGGTTTTTCAAAACCTCCGTTCATTGGGTCATTATACGCCCAGCCTGTTACAGGAGAGCGCTCTTGTGAACAAGAGAACAAAACAGCGGCAGTTAAGAAGGCCATTGTTTTGCGGTTTTTTATCCAATTGATTTTCATACTATCACCGGTTATAATTAACGCTATAACGTTAAAATTTTAAAAAGGTTACAAATTTTAAAAAGATGGGCAGCTAGAAGTTCTGTATTTCTTACTCTTTTTCTTACACTCGAACTGGATCTGAAGCGAGATCTCGTGTGAACCGGCAGTGTTACCTGCTAATTTCGAGATAGTTACGTCATAACTGTATCCAAACTTAAAGTTATTGTTCTGAATTCCTACAACCGCGATCACGGCGTCTGAGTTTCTGTACCAAAGTCCTGCTACAAAAGGTCCTTTCACGTATTGAAGACCTAAATTAAGCTGTTGAAATTTTTGTTGTGCCTGAAATAAGATACCCGGAGAAAGGAATTGATCGCTTCCACGCCCACCGATTGGAATCATAGCTCCGGCATGTCCGGTGAATTTAGCCGGTAATTTAGAAGGGCCTAAAAGTCCTTCGTCCGGCTGGTTGATGTGGTGTACTGCCACACCGAAGAAATAAAGCTTGCTGTAACCTAAAATACCTGCAGAGAAATCGACATTCTTTTTGCTTACAGAAGGAACTACTTCCTGCGTATTCCAAACAAATCCTCTTCTCGCGTCGATCATATCACCAAAATTCAGTTTGGTTTTATCTAAAGTCTTTTGAAGATATGTAGCTTGTAATCCGAATTTAAGAGAGAATTCACGGTTAATGACAGCGTGATATGCGTACATTAAACTGAAATTAGTTGTTTTAAGGGTCCCGTTTCCTTGATCATCAGTGGTAACTAAGGCACCCATTCCACCTGCCAATGCATCAAAATGCATATCAAAAGCACCAGAATAGGTAACGTAAGTAGGACCGGAAATATTAGGCCATTGGTTACGGTAATTCATGCAGATACGAGGGCATCTGGCAGTACCTGCAAAAGCCGGATTCAAATAAATCGGGTTTGCATAGAACTGCGTAAACTGTGGATCCTGCGCCTTAAGTTCCGAGAAACACAGGGACAACAATAAAAGTGGTAACAGAATACGTTGATTCATAAAAAGTGTTAACCTAATCCTACAAATATATTAAATCATTTTTAATCACAAAAACAAAATCTAAACAATAATTTACCGAAAAAGGCGTTATTTTATTGTTTTGATTTGCTTGTTTAACCGTTCGTCATATTATAATTCACCGTTTCTGTTTAGAAAACTATTGCTTTTCTTAGCATTGTTCCCCGTTTGTTTTAATGCACAAAATGAGGTTCAGACTATTGAAAATCAAATAACTACTAAAAAAACACTCACATCGGGTATCATTCGTTTTTCAAAATCGGATACAGCCGTGTTGAAATTGGAAATGACTAATGCTCAGTACGATAACAGCAAAAGCAATTTCCCTTATTTCATTATTTCAAAAAGAACGGAGTACAACCTTACTGCAATTCCAAAGTTTATAGTCAAAAAAACAGAAAAGGTTACAGGCGAAGCTGCTTCTGTAATCAATATGTTCTTTTCCAAATACTTAAAAGAAGATTTTATTCCTGAACAGCTGAACAGTTTAGCCGGAAACAGCAATTTGAATCAATACCGGATCTATCCTTTCAGAAAGAACAATGCCGGGGAGATCGAAGAGTTGATCGATTATGAAGTTTCTTGGAGCCAAAAAACGAATGAGTACATGGCTAAAATGAGATCCAGTTCTGCATTCAAAGCGAATTCGGTATTGGCAACAGGACGATGGATCAAAATTTCAATTAGTCGTGATGGAATCTATAAGATCGATAAGAGTTTTCTGCAATCGGCCGGAATTGACAGAACTTCTTTCAATCCAAAGAATATACGCATTTACGGAAACGGTGGTATCATGATACCGGAATCCAATGCTGCATTTCGTTATGATGATCTGGAAGAAAATCCTATTCAGGTCATTGGCGAATCAGATGGTGTTTTTGATGATGATGATTATATTTTGTTTTACGGAAAGGACAATTTAAAATGGAAAAAGAATTTTGGCAACGGACTTAAATTCTCAGTTGAATCCAGTGCTTATTCTGATAAAGCCTATTATTTTATGACCTTTGATCTGGGTCCGGGAAAAAGACTGGTGAATCAACCATCCTTAGGTGTTCCTCCTTTCACGACGAGTAATACCTATGATTATTTAAATTTTCACGAGGCGAACACAACCAATTTCATGAAAAGCGGACGCCAGTTCTTTGGTGAATATTTTGATGCCGTAACGGCCTATTCATTTAATTTTAATGAAGGAAACTTCATAGTAGGAGATTCGCTCATATGTGAAGCAAGTGCTGCAGGAAGAGGGGCAAGCAATACTATATTCAATATAAATGGAAATGGTTTGAATTATAATCTTAGCACCTATGCTGTGGATGTTTCCAACTACCTGGCCAGCTATGCAGATGTTCAAACGAACCTGCAAAAAGTTCAGAACAATAACGGAAGCTCAATTGGGATCACAGTTTCTAAACTAACTGCCTCAAATATCGGGTGGCTGGATCGAATCATTGTTAATTCACGGAGAGCATTGGTGGCGGATCAGCAGTTCAATTTTCGCGATAGCAGAGTAGCAACAGGAGTTGGCAAAACCGCAAAATATGTTATTACAAATCCAATTGGAGCTTCTTGCAGTATTTGGAATGTGACAGATCCTATCCATCCGTATCAGCAAGATTATACGATTGGAAATGGTACAATGGAATTCACTGCATTTTCAGATTCTTTGATGGAATACGTGGTAGCATCTCCTTTTACTTATTATAAACCTGTATTCGAAGGATTGGTAAGCAATCAAAACCTCCACTCCTTTCTTCAGGCTGATTATGTTATTGTAACGCATCCTTTGTTCATTTCTCATTCTCAACGTTTGGCTGCGCTTCACAGTCAAAATGAAGGATTAAGTTACGTCATCGCAACTACCGACCAGATTTATAATGAATTTGGAAGTGGAATGCCTGATATTTCGGCTATAAGAGATTTTATACGAATGCTCTATAGCAGAAATATTTCCACCGGAAAACAACCGAAATATGTGCTATTGTTCGGTGACGGTTCTTATGACAACAAGAACAGGAATCTGGAGCAGAATAGCGCACTCATTCCAACGTATCAAAGTCCATTCTCCCTTTCACCTTTGCAAAGTCTCGCCACCGATGATTTTTTTGCTTTGATGGATGCCAACGAAGGAACTTTTGCAGAGTCGGTGGGTTCATTAGATATTGGAGTAGGAAGGATTATTTCGAAAACGGTGGCAGAAGCCGATGCCGTGACAGCAAAGATTGAGAACTATTACAAGAAGGAAACTGATTTTAAAATTGCCGATCCATTACCGGGAAATTGCACTTCCGGCGAAACATCCGTGTTTGGTGACTGGAAGAACTGGATCATTTTTTTAGGAGACGATGAGGATTACTCAACGCACATGGGAGATGCCGATAAACTAGCAAAAAAGGTGAAGCAGAATTATCCTAATTACAATTTAGACAAGATCTATCTCGACGCTTATCAGCAATTTTCCACTCCCGGAGGCCAGCGGTATCCGGATGCACTGATCGATCTTGAAAGAAGATTGAAGAAGGGAGCATTGATCTTTAATTATACTGGACATGGTGGCGAAGTTGGTTTAACAGCAGAACGCTTGGTTGATCTCGAAACAATAAATGCCTGGGATAATTTCAACAGATTGAGTTTATTTGTCACTGCTACCTGTGAATTTACGCGTTACGATGACCCGGGGAGGACATCGGCCGGTGAATATTGTCTGCTCAATCCAAAGGGCGGTGCCGTGAGTTTATTTACAACATGCCGTTTAGCCTTTTCTCATTCAAATTTAATGCTCAATGGTGCACTTTATGATTTCATGTTCAAGAAGCTTCCCAATGGAAAAAGACCATGTCTAGGGGATATCATTCGCCGTACCAAGGATACATTGAATCAAAGTTTTAATTTCTCAAATTTTCATTTGATTGGAGATCCTGCAGTTACATTGGCTGTGCCAGAGCAGAAAGTAATTACATCCATGATCAAAACAAAGCCGGTACTGCCAAATGGTTCTGACACCCTCAGTGCTCTTGAAAAGGTGACCATTAAAGGATTTGTAGCCGATACACTTGGAAATAAACTAAGCAATTTCAACGGTCTGGTTTATCCAACAGTATTTGATAAAGAAGCTACCGTTAGCTGTTTGTTGAATGACGCGAGTTCTTATAACATTACTCCGGGCGCTCCTTTTCAATTCAATTTGCAAAAGAATATACTTTTCAGAGGAAAAACAGAGGTGAAGAACGGCGATTTCAGCTTTACTTTTATGGTACCGAAGGATATTAGTTTTGCTTTTGGTCCTGGTAAAATAAGTTATTATGCGACGAACGGAACAATAGATGCAGGAGGAAGTCATACCAATGTGATCGTTGGAGGCGGCTCGAATAATCCGGTGGTAGACGATGCTGGGCCACAAATCGAGATCTTTTTAAATGATAAAGGTTTTGTCAACGGGGGTACTACTAACGAAAAGCCAATACTTTATGCAAGTTTGACCGACTCCAGCGGAATCAACACCATCGGTACCAGTATCGGACATGATATCACAGCGGTAATAGACGGCGAAGCAAGTAAACCAATAATACTTAACGATTTTTATGAGGCAAACTTGAACACCTATCAGGCAGGTCGTATCAGATATCCTTTTGAAGAGCTAAAAGAAGGAAACCATACAATGGTTTTTAAAGCATGGGATATACAGAATAATTCCAATAAGGTGAGTTTGGATTTCGTTGTGGCGCCAAGTGCTGAACTGGCCTTAGAACATGTCCTGAACTATCCAAATCCTTTTACAACTTCCACTAAATTCTTCCTCGAGCACAATCAGGCCTGTAACCCACTGAAAGTTACAATTCAGGTTTTTACGATTAGTGGAAAATTAGTTAAGACACTGCAAAGAGATGTGACATGCGAAGGATTCAGGCCTGAAGGAATTGAATGGGACGGCAAGGATGATTTTGGCGATAAGCTTGCAAGAGGTGTTTATGTATACAAGCTGGCCATTCTGAATAATGACAATAAAAAGGCTGAAAAAACCGAGAAATTAGTGATATTAAATTAGTAAATTAGCACTCCCAAAAAGAATTCAATTGCACAAGTGATAAAGAGAATTTCAATAATTGTTTTAACTGCTTTAGCAGGCAAGTCTTTTGCACAGATCAGTACGCAGGCGTTATCAGGTCAAACAATCAACCCGATCACAACGGCAGTTCCATTCTTGCTGATCAGTCCAGATAGTAAACAAGGTGCTATGGGCGATGCGGGAGCTGCAACCGAAGCAGATATCAATTCAATTCACTGGAATACAAGCAAGCTTGCCTTCGCAGAGAAAAGATTTGGACTTGGTTTTACGGTTACTCCATGGTTACGTTTATTGGTTCCTGATATCAACCTTTATTACCTTGCAGGATACGGTAAAATAGACAAGAAAGGTAGAACAACAATAGGGGGATCGCTGAGGTACTTTAGCTTAGGCAATATTGAGTTGACAAACGCAACAGGTGTAAAAACCGGCGACTACACTCCAAATGAGTGGGCTATGGATCTGGCCTTTGCTCAGAAATTGTCAGATAATTTTTCACTTGGGATTGCTACTCGTTATATTAATTCAAGTATTAGCAGAGTTTTCTTTAATGGAAGTCAGGGTAACGCTGCAAATACTGTAGCTGTAGATCTAACCATGTTTTATAAGAGTAAGAAATTCGATCTGGGTCCGAAAAAAGCGGTTGCAACAGGTGGACTTGCCTTCACAAACATAGGCGCTAAAATAAAATACTCGAACGATCAGAACTTCATCCCTATGAATATGCGTTTAGGTGGAGGTTTGAAAGTTCATCTTGACGATTACAATACCATCGGTTATTACCTTGATTTCAATAAACTGCTAGTTCCAACTCCTCCGATCTATCAGTATACAACAGATGCAAACGGACAACTTTTATATGTTACCGATCCTGCAACAAATGAAAAAGTGATTCAGTCAGGAAAGAATCCGAATGTTCCGGTTGCTCAGGGAATTCTTCAATCCTTTGGCGATGCGCCGGGTGGAGCAAAAGAAGAAATGCAGGAGATCAATATCAGCAATGGAATGGAGTATTGGTACAACAATGTTTTTGCTTTTCGCGCCGGTTATTTCTATGAGCCTAAAACAAAAGGTTCTCGTCAGTATTTTACATTTGGTGCAGGGGTAAGATATAGCATCATCAATATCGATGGTTCTTATCTGGTTCCTACTGCCATCAACAATCCCCTTCAAAGAACCTGGAGAATATCCATCAGTTTCGATTTCGACGCAGCAAAAAAGAAAGAAGATCCTGCTTCCGTAGCCCCCTAAACCACTTTTCACATCGCATTGTGCATAATTGCATAAAGGCGCATCAATTGATAAAGCTTCAAATGGGATATTTGCAGTATGCCCAAACGTTTCTATCTGCTTGCAGTCTTATGTGCATCCTTCTTCTTCTCTTGTGAAAATAAGAAGGAGGAAGACAATAGATCTATTTTCAGCTACAACGAAATGGCAGGGGTTTCTTCTCTGGACCCTGCGAATGCCATCAGTTTTGAGAGCATCTGGCCGATCAATCAGCTATTTAATGGCTTGGTTCAGATGGACGATAAAATGAATGTGATCCCTAGCATTGCCTATAAATTCAGCATCAGTGAAGATGGCCTGGTCTATACTTTCAATTTAAGGAACGATGTTTTTTTTCACGACAATCCTTGTTTTGAAGGTGGGAAAGGACGAAAAGTGATCGCTAAAGATTTTGTTTACAGCTTCGACCGATTATTTGACAGCAAAGTAAGCAGCGCAACGACTTTATTGGGGAATATTGACAGAAGCGAGAAAACCAATTACAAAGGATTTGAATCCATCAACGATAGTACACTCAGGATCACACTTAAAACTCCTTTCGGAGCGTTTCTAAGTATTTTAACCATGAAATTCTTCAGTGTGATCCCGTACGAGGCCGTGGATCACTACAAACAGGAATTCAGAAGAAATCCGGTTGGAACCGGACCCTTCGTTTTCAAATTCTGGGAAGAAGGCGCAAAGCTGGTCATGCTTCGTAATCCGAATTATTTTGAAACCGATGCAGAAGGACATCAACTTCCTTATTTGGATGCAGTGTCCGTTTCTTTTGTGAAGGACAGAGAAACAGCCTTCATGGAACTATTGAATGGAAAATTTGATATGCTCAGTGGGGCAGATGCGTTCAACACGAATGAAGTTTTGGATAAGAACGGAGAACTGAGAGATAGTTACGCACAGAAATTCTATTTGCAGAAACAAACATTTTTAAAGACTGATTATATTGGAATTCTTATCGATGAGAAAATTCCAATCGTGAAAAATTCTCCTCTCAAATTAAAAGCACTTCGTCAGGCCATCAATTACGGATTCGACAGGGATAAATTGATCAAATACCTGCGCAGTAATGTAGGAGAGCCGGCCCATGCAGGCTTCATTCCAATGGGAATGCTTTCTTATGATACCAGCAAGGTGCATGGCTATTCATACAATCCCGATAAAGTAAAGAAACTGCTTGCGGAAGCTGGTTTTCCCAATGGAAAGGGATTACCTGAGATCACCATGCATGCGACGGATAACTATAAGGAACAAGTTGAATTCATTCAATCTCAATTGGCGGAGAATGGAATTCCTATTCAGGTGAGTATAGAAAAACCTTCTGTGTTGAAGCAGGCTGTGAATTCTTGCGAGTACCTCATGTTCAAAAAGTCATGGGTTGGTGATTATGCCGATGAAGAGAATTTCATGAGTCTGTTCTATAGCAAGAATTTTAGTCCTCAAGGTGTAAACTATTTCCACTACAGTAATCCTGAGTTTGATAAAGCGTATGAGAAAGCGCAAACCGTTACCAACGACGCCGAAAAAATAAAACTCTATCAGCAAATGGATCAAATGGTGGTAGATGATGCTCCGGTTGTAACGCTTTATTATGATCAGGTGGTGCGTCTTGTGCATCATCACATCAAGGGTCTGGGCAGCAATCCAATGAACCTCCTTAATCTTAAAACTGTCAAAAAAGAGAAGGCAGTTAAATAATTTACATTAATTTAGATGTAAATTCTTCTTGAGGTATTCCTGTTTAATATTCACGGCTTTTCTGCTTGTTCTTTTCTCATGCAAAGAAGAGAAGAAGAATGAGATAAAACACATTACGGTTAAGAAGATACAGGACGCGAACAAGGAAGCAAATGAGATCCTCAAAGGTTATTACGAGAATTCTATTGGAGATACACTTTTGGTAATCAACAACGACAGTCTCATCACGTATTCCTATTTTAAAAAAGTATACAATGGAAAAGATCTTTTATTTACAGATAAAGGAAAGCTGACTGCCAAAGGCGACTCCCTTTTTCAATTGGTAGCCAAATGCCGCACCTACGGATTGTTTGCAGGCGATTATCATTATTACACACTCGATTCTCTTGTCACTAATTTTTACAACAAAGGTGATAAAACGTATAACGTTTCCTGTCTTGCTGCTTTTGAAGCATTGCTCACCGATGCTTATTTGAAAATTGGAGCTCATTTGAACAAAGGCCGTTTTAATCCGGATACCATGTTACTGGAGTGGAATCCAAAAAAGCTGGATACGAATTGGACCAGCATTTTGCGTTACGGACTTCAATCAGGAAATTTCAGAAAAGCATTTGATTCACTCGAGCCGAGGCATAAGGGTTATCAATTCCTAAAGAAAGCATTCAATAATTATCTTGCAGAGAATGAAAAAATCCAGTGGGACAGTATTTCTTTTTTTAATATAGTGGATACGATAGCATTAAAAGAGGAGATCAAGCAACGATTGATACAAACAGGTGATTACAATGATTCCTTAAAAGCAAATGACAGTATTAAGCTTGCCAAAGGGATCAAATCATTTCAAAAACGATTCAATCTGGAGCCTGACGGAAAACTTGGAAAGTACACAAAACAAGCATTGGGATTGAACAAAGAACTGACCATACGTCAGATGGAAATGGCATTGGAACGCTGGCGATGGGAGCCGGCAAAGTATCCGGATAAATATGCAGTGGTGAATATTCCATCAGCGGATATTCATGTATGGGAATGGTACAAAAAGAAAAAGGAAGACACACTTGTTTTCAAGAGCAGAGTGGTAGTTGGTAAACCCGAAAATCAAACACCCATCTTAAAAAGTAAGATCAATTATATCTTGATCTATCCTTATTGGAATGTTCCTTTCAGTATTGCGTGGAAAGAGATCCTGCCTATGGTGAAAATGGATACGAATTACCTGCACAAACACAATTTTGAGGTCATCAATGGCAGAGGTGAGGTTGTGACCAATCTTGGGAAACTGAACTGGAAAAAATTCAACAAGGAGAATCTTCCCGTTCGTTTCAGGCAGAGGATAGGGGATGAGAATAGCTTAGGAATCTGCAAATTCAATTTCAACAGCAAGTACGATGTTTACATGCATGATACAAACAGTAAAAGGTATTTCAAAACATTCTACCGTTATCAAAGTCATGGATGTATTCGATTGGAGAAGTACATGGAGATGGCAAGATTCCTGATAAGAGATGATACATTAAAGATCCCTTATGATACTTTGAATGCCTATTTTATAAGAGAAAAGCAGGAAAAGATCAATCTTCGAAAACCCCTTCCAATTTATGTGCGCTATTTCACTGCAGGTGTTGACAGTGTTCAGCAGTTACAGTTGTTTTTGGATATTTATCGTAAGGACAGAAAAATGATGGAAATGGTGTACAGCCGTTGATCATTTTTTCTGAAATACAAGTTCGCGTATGCTCGAATAATCTTCCCTGAATCTGAACAACTGAACGAAAGGTAAATGATTTGAGCGAAGAAAAATAAAAGTGATGCAGACTGCAGTGATCAGATAAGCGAGGTTGGCAGCAATAGCAGCCCCTGTGATCCCATGAACCGGAATCAATACGTGGGCCGCGATGAGGGATGCAACAAAACCAAAGAGATTGCAAACCAAAACTTGTTTCAGTTTACCTATTGCAGAGAAATAATTATTGATGATGCTGATAAAACTCATGATAATGATTCCAGGCGCATAAAGCAGCATGTAGTATTTAACCATGGTATAGCCCTTTCCTAACAGCGCAACGTAAATGGAATTAGGAATGACGAGAATGATCATTACAGTTGCAATACTAAGCAGGCAACTTACCTTACTCAAACTGAGAGTCATTTTAATATTATTTTCTGTTTTGCCGGAATTGGCAACTCTTGCTAAGAAGACAGGCGAGATCCCGTTGGCGATGATCAAAACTGATTCTATCAATGAGCAAGCTGTTCCGTACAATCCAACCTGGTCATTCGAGCCCAGGAGGTAATAGCTGTATTTGTTGCTTAATAAAAATAGCAAGACTCCCATTTGACAGATAAATCCGTAAATAAAAATTGGTTTGGCTTCAAAGGACTTTTTTTCATTAACAGGTGCTTTGATACGGATCACTGCGATCAATGAAATAGGAAAAGAAAATGCAAAAGAGATCAGCATTGGAAAAAGATAGGATTCAAGTGTGAAGATCTTTAAATAGATGATACTGAAACAAAGACCTAACAAGAGCACCAAAGGCTGAAAGAAACAAAGAAAATTATACAGCCCGATCTTTTCCTTTCCTAAGATCAGTACACAATTGAAGGTATTTAAAATAACAAGCATAGAGATGATAAAACTCAGCCATTCATATCCGGGCAATTGTTTTCCGATAAAATAAAAAAGACTGTTTCCAAGCGAGCAAGCCAAAAAAGTATAGATGATGCCGGTGAGAAAGATCTTTTTGAGATCGTATTTTGGAATGAAATAGATCAAACTGTAACCAGTATAGATCTCGTTCAGGATCTGTATAATGGCGATGTTCAGGACAAGAATATTGATCTCACCCCTTGACGATGTGCCGAGGTACTTCGCAGAAATAATAAATACAAGAAAATTGATGACGGCAACAAAACCTTTTGTAAAAACACTCTGTATGATATTCCTGAACATCTTGTTATCCTAACGAAATACAGGAAAATTTATTACCATTCAAATGTGATGGTTTGCTTCAGATCAGGGTGCAGACTTTTCGCAACAGGACAAGTGTGAGCAGTGTTTTCGTAGATCTTCTTTTCCTTTTCACTGTAATTCTTTTTTGGGAAAACAAGGTGTACTTTGATCTCCCCAACTCTTCTCGGATCAGCTACCATAATTTTGGTTACATATGCAACTGTTCCGTCAATATTGGTCATATTCTCTGTCCCTGCTTTTATGCCCATTACAGTTAACATGCAATTTGCCAAAGAGGTTGCCATGAGGTCGGTTGGAGAAAATGCTTCTCCTTTTCCATGATTATCCACCGGAGCATCAGTGTATATCAGGTTTTTACTGGCTTGATGTACAGATTCAGTTCTGAGCTGGCCGATGTACTTTATTACGCTGGTTTCCATTGGTATACTTTAACACAAATGTAGGACATAATAGCGTGGAAATCCTTAAATTTGTTAGAATGTTTAATAAGTTTTTCATCCTTATTTTTTGCTTCTTTTTGAGCTCAGTTGATCTGAGTGCTCAAGAGGAGAACGGTATGACCGTGGTTGGAAAACAAGAGGGAAGCACCTTGAATGTTCTTTACAGGAATGATGCGGTAGGAAGGATCTATGCCAGCACCCGTGGATTTGGTTTTTTGTATAGGAGAGGAAAACACATCACAGGAAAAACAAGATCTTTTTATGAAATAGATCTGCAAGGATTAAAGCACCCTAAAGAAGTAAAGGTGGTAGGAACAGCAGAGAACAGAAAGCGATATGTTTACGGAAAATTAAATTCCGTTTACCTATTGAGAGGAGATTTTGGAATGCAGAACGTGATCTTTTCAAAGGCAGATTATAAAGCGATAGAAGTACGTTGTTCCTATGCATTAGGTCCGGTCGTCGCACTTGCTAAGCCTTATTATTATCAGTTGCCAAATTATGATCCGGACCAGCAACCGGAAGAGGTAAGATTCAATAGCGAAAGTTTTACGCAGGATAGTGTGGTTGGTAAAGGAAGATTTTCAAGTGGACTAGCAGAAACCGGATTCTATCCAGGTATTAACGGAAAATTCAATTTAAGTTTTGAATATGCTACGTACACCAATTTGATCAGAGCAATTGAAACCGGAATATCGGTTGATTATTTCCCAAAGGCACTACCCATCATGGCACGTAACTCAACCGAGAACCTGATCATCACGCTTCATGTTGGATTTGTATTCGGAAAAAAATGGTATTGAATGGAACTCACGAACGATAAACCCAGGATCAGCAAACCGGATTGGCTTCGCGTTAAACTTCCCACTGGAGAAGAATATGCGAAGGTTAGAGGAATAGTAGGTAAGCATAAACTACATACGATCTGCGAAAGTGGTAATTGTCCGAATATGGGAGAATGCTGGGGTGCAGGTACTGCTACTTTCATGATCCTCGGAAATATTTGTACAAGAAGTTGTGGTTTTTGTGCGGTAGCAACCGGAATGCCAAAAGCTGTGGATTGGGATGAACCGAAAAGAGTGGCCGAATCGGTGAAGCTAATGGGCGTAAAACATTGCGTGATCACTTCTGTGGATCGTGATGATCTGAAAGACGGAGGTTCTATCATTTGGGCGGAGACGATCAAAGCGATCAGAGAAGTTAGTCCTGAAACAAAATTCGAATGTCTCATTCCTGATTTCATGGGCAAATGGGAGAATCTGCAAAGGATCATTGATGTGAAGCCGGACATCGTATCTCATAATATTGAAACTGTTCGTCGCCTTACTGCACAAGTGCGCATACAAGCCAAATATGACAGGAGTATGGAGGTTTTAAAACGTTTGGATGAGGCAGGAGTGAAAACGAAATGCGGTGTGATGTTAGGATTGGGAGAAACAGAACAAGAGATCTACGAAACGATCGATGATCTTGCAGCTGTAAAATGTGATGTGTTGACTCTTGGACAATATTTACAACCTACACCGAAACATTTGCCAGTAGCACGATTTGTTCATCCCGATGAATTCAAGAAGTTCAAAGAATACGCTTTGCAAAAAGGATTTCGTTTTGTGGAAAGTGGTCCGTTGGTAAGATCCTCTTACCATGCAGAAAAACACGTTTTTTAATTCAGAAATTTTATTCGATCGCAACGATCTTGAAAGGAACATCGATCATTGTTTCGTAATCGGCTCCGGCATCTCTGATATTATCATCTTTATCCTCGTATAACCAATAGATCTCTGCCGTCTTTCCTTTCTTGATAATGTTCTCCAGTTTCTTGAATAGATCCAAAATACATTTAGAAGAAGAGGTGCTGAAATAATCCAGCTGTATGGTCATTTTTGTGTAATCTTTCGGCGCATTGGCATACTCATCCATTGCCTCCAACACCGGTTGGTAAAAGGCAAGAGAGTTTTCAGGAATAGATCTCCCTTTGATCAATATCGTACCGTTCGCAGGATCCAAAATGATTCCGGGAGTCTTAGGTGTTTCTTCAATAACCAGCAATGCCATAAAACAAATTCATTTGTTCAATTAACAGTAAAAATAAGGAAATAATGCAAGGAGTCAAAATTGCTGTTATTTATTCATGATCTCATTCTGTATTCTTATACTTTCTTCATGCAATAACTGACAGATCTTCTCAATATGACTGGAAGAAAGTCCTAGTTTTCGGGCTTGTCCTGCCCTTGTTCTCAGTATTTCCTGCCACCTTTCCAGTTGAAAGATCGTTACCTGATGGTCTTTTTTAAAATGACCGATTTGTTCTATCACATTCGTTCTTTTGCGAATCACATCGATCAACTCTTCATCGATCTCATCGATCAGGTCTCTGAGTCTGGACAATTCATCTGCTGTGGCAATATTGGGTGTGCTTTGTTTTCTTAGCTTCAACTCACTGAGCATTTTTCCCAATTCAGCTGGCGTGAGTTGTTGACTGGCATCGCTTAATGCGATGGATGGATCGTAATGTGATTCTATCATGAGCCCATTCATACCCAGATCCAATGCTTTTTGTGAGATCTCCTGTAAAAAGCTTCTGCTTCCTCCAATATGACTTGGATCGCAGAAGATAGAGATCTCCGGAAAATGTGTTTTTAATTCGAGTGGAATTTGCCACAAGGGTTCGTTCCGGTATTTTGTTTTTCCGTACAAATGAAAACCTCGGTGAATAGCTGCAATTTTATTTAGATCGTTCTTTAAAAATCGTTCAATGGCTCCTATCCATAAATTAATATCGGCATGGATAGGATTTTTAATGAGCACCGGAGTATCTGTTCCTTTTAATGCATCGGCAATTTCTTGTACGGTAAAGGGATTGACGGTTGTTCTGGCTCCGATCCACAATACATCAACGCCATGTTTTAAGGCAGCCTCTATATGCTGCGCATTGGCAACTTCAACCGTTGTTTTAAAGCCGAATTCCTTCTTGATCTCATTCAACCATTCCAGTGCCATTTCTCCTCTGCCTTCAAAACTATCCGGACGAGTACGAGGTTTCCAGATCCCGGCTCTGAATAAAGAAATACGATCCAATTGCTTTAAGCCCTGGGCAGTAAGTCGTAGCTGTTCAAGGCTTTCAGCACCACAAGGACCAGAAATGATCAGAGGTTCAGATTCGCTTTTTAGCCAGGTATGAAGAGGGGCAATGGACATTTAGGCCTTTAAATTACCACTTTTAAGGTATATGGGATCCAAAATTACAAAGCTAGTTTTACATTGTGTTTAACGATACTCCTAAAAAAATACAATTCTTTACCTTTAACTCACCTTTAATGGTGACGGCTGAATGCAATAAGAAGAAAAAAGATTGCTGCAAGCGCTTTAAAAAAGGAGATCGTTGTAAGAAATGTCCGGCTTATAAGTAATGAATGATGGTTTATGTTTAAGAAATGTCTGGAGAGATCACCAGGCATTTTTTATTTTGCGCTTCGCAGGATTTGTAATCCTGCGTGAATATAATTAGCCAAAGGATTTATAATCCTAAGTAGCAATTCAAAGTAAAAACTTAAATGATCAGGAAATTTGTAGTTTTCCCTTTACCATCTTCCTCAATTCATCAACTCCATTCACAGCAGTGTTCTTGATCTGCGTAATATTTTTGATGTAATCAAGATTGAATTCTCCCGGATCTACCAATAGTTTTGGAGTTTCATGTGCTACATGATTCAATAATCCTGCGGCAGGGTATACATTCAGTGATGTTCCGATCACCACAAACATTTCTGCCTTTTCTGTTACCAAATAAGCATTATCCATTTCAGGAACCAATTCTCCAAACCATACAATGTGCGGTCTTAACTGAGAACCTTTTTCGCAAAGCTGTCCTTGCTTCAATTCAAAATGATGAAGAGGATAAATTAAGTTGTGATCAACTGTACTTCTTGCTTTCATGATCTCACCATGCAAGTGAAGTACTTTTTTACTTCCGGCTCTTTCGTGTAGGTCATCAATATTTTGGGTTACCACATGCACATCGTAATCCTTTTGAAGTTCTGCTATGAAATGATGCGCTGCATTTGGCTGCGCCTCCATTACCTGCTTTCTTCTTTGATTGTAAAAATCGAGCACCAATTTTTGATTTCTAGTCCAAGCCTCAAAGGTAGCCACATCTTCAATGCGGAATTCT
>DAORJH010000011.1:0-16395 GCA_035438925.1 Bacteroidia bacterium
ACACTATGTGGGTGAAGTCTTATAACCAACCCGGAGACAGTTGTGAATTTTTCACATCGACCTTTTTAGTTGACAGCAGCATTTTAGTTGTTGGAGAAAGATATTATTTAAGTAATGGTGTAGGATACAACAAACCATTTATTATGAAAACCGATAAGAATGGGAATTATAAATGGCATAAATACTTATACAATAGTTGGAATAGTTATTCTATGTTACCGCATAAAATTGTTAAGCTAAATGATAATAGTTTTGTTATAGGTGGGGTTAAGATGTCATCACAAAATGATGGCTTTATATTAAAAACTGATACTAATGGGGTTCTTCAATTTGATGTGGGAACAATTGGTTTTCCAAAATCTTCTGTTGATGATGTTATAAAATTGAATGATGATACTTTTTTGGCTACAGGTGAATTTTTCACCTTTGGTTCCTATCAAAGGAAAATGATTTATCAATTCAATGGTACAAATGGCAACAAAATTAAAGGCTTTCCATTGAATATTGACTCAAAAATAAACGGATCAAGTTGTGTGGTGCAGAAATCTAATGGCGTCATTTTTCTCGGGGGAGCAACAGGTGTTCCCGATGGGAGCTATAATTACAATGCAGACGTTTTAATTCTTAATAGTAATCTAGATAGTCTAACGACTATTTTGTTTCCTATGCCATCTAATAGTGGACTCCTTCCTCGAAGTATCTTAGGAACAAAAGATGGTGGATTCATTACTACCTTATTTCACTTACCAAACTCCGGTACTCCAAAAAACTGGCTCATCAAGGCAGATAGTACAGGCTGTTTTGAGGTCTATTGTCCAATTAATAATGGCATTGAGGAGGCAGAGAAGGAGAATGGAGAACTGAAGGTTTGGCCGAATCCGGCAGATGATAAGATCAGTTTCAAATTGAAAAATAAAAACGCATTGCACAATTTGTCTTTTACTTTACAAGATGTTTTAGGAAATCAACTTGTTTCTTTCGATGCACTAAGTACTAGTGAAACACAAGAGATGGATCTTTCAATTCTAAGCAAGGGCATTTATTTTTTAAGAGTTGAATCAGGAAGTGAATTACTCACTGTAAAAAAGATCATCAAAAACTAGATCGATCCTCTTATGCCTTGTGAAGTAAGACTAGAATAAACTCAAACGTTTTTAGTGGATGATTTATATCCAATTTGTTTTCGAGGTCTTTGACTTTCATTCTTTTCAATCAATTCATCCAGATAACGAAATACTATTTCGATATTTTTTGTATTGTTATCTGTCTTTTTTTCCAATTGCTCTATCGCTAAACGTAGCTCTGTGTTTTCAGCTAAAATTTTACGTATTCTTGTAAATACACGAATAATCTCAATATTTACTTTTATGGCTCTTTCGCTATTCAACACACTCGAAAGCATCGCAATGCCCTGTTCAGTGAAGCAGTAGGGAGCATACCGTAATCCCATAAGGTCAGATTTGGAGGTCACAAATTGTGACCTCCAATTTTCCAGCTCTAAATCGCTCATTTCAAACATGAAATCTTCAGGAAACCTACCGATATTTCGTTTCACTGATTGTTTAAGAACTTTTGTTGCAACTCCATATAATTTCGCCAAGTCACGGTCGAGCATAACTTTTTGTTCTCGTATAAAGTAGATCTTGGGAGCCACTGTTTCATACGCAATCTTCACTGTTTCTTTTTCTGACATAAAAATTAATAACAAAAGTATAATCGAACAGATCGAATCATGGCTACAATTCATAGTATTGCCATCATTTTTTATCAGATCTAATATTGAAAAGATCAATTTGTATCTTAAGTATTAGACAGCGTCAAAGATCTTTGAATTGAGACAAACCAGCTTGGATCCTATTTTTTAAAAAAGTAACCAGACAAGGGACTTATAGTCGCTAAAAAAACATCAAGCCTAAATTCTATTTGCACTTATAAAAACTATAAAGGCTCCCCATCGGGAGCCTATTATAATACGTGATTTGCTTTTCATCCACAGTCAACCTAGTATTAGTAAGCTGAAAGGGTAGGCCCCGTGCGTATTATCGCTTGCGCAATACCTCGGCCGGCAGCTGCAATATCGGGGGATTATACTTCGCTTCCTTCTTTCAGGTTGCTTGTTCGTCCTGAATTCTTCTGCAAATGCTTCATAATGAGCTTAAAAATCGTTACTCAGCTGGTTGGTCGTCTTCTGTAAGATCTCAAAAGCATTCTCTGCCATTAAGTTTTCTTTATCCAAAGTTGGATTGATCTCTACCATTTCAAAGCAAACGATCTTCTTACTTCTCATGATGTAATAGATGAGGTTACCTGCTTCCTTCTCGGTTATTCCATTGGGAACAGGAGTGCCGGTACCACTGCTGATCCTTGAATCCATGCTGTCTACATCAAAGCTTACATAAATAATATCGCAGTGATCTAAATAGTTCAGTGATTCAATGGCCACTCTTTCAACGGCCTTTTTACGGATCTCCTGTAAATTAAAGATCCTGATCTTGTTCTTTTTGATCAGGTATTCCTCCTGTGGTTCAAAGTCCCGCAGGGCAATGAAGACAAGATCGCCATAGCCTATTTTAGGGTAAATACCTCCTAAGTTCTTTAGTTTTTCCCAGTACTCAATGGTCTCATCATCCGGCTTATTCTGCTGTCTATCCTTGTTATCTTCTCCCAATACACAGGCCAAAGGCATTCCGTGCATGTTACCACTGGGGGTGGTATAGGGGCTATGAAGATCGGCATGGGCATCGATCCAGATCACTCCAAGTTTCTTTTCAGGGTAAGCAAGACGTATCCCGCTTATGGTACCTAAAGCCGAACTATGATCGCCGGCCAGTACAATAGGTATTTGTTCTGCCTTTAAGGTTTTCTGTATCTCTTTGGAAATACGCTCATTAAGATTGTAAATGCCCTTGATCCGTTTCGCATAATCATGTACCACAGGCTCCAACAAAAGGTTGTTTTCGCTGGGTATTTCTACGGATTTGTAACGTTTAAAGAAGGGTGAACCGAAGTCCAATGCCGCTATTTTAATGGCATCAACCCCCATACTTGCCCCTCTTGTACCGGCTCCAATCTCACTTTTTACCTCTATTATTTTTATCGGTTTTATCATTGTAACACTAATTTAATCAATATTTAACCTACTTTTGAGGCCCTTTAACTCACTTACTTGTATCTTTATTAACTAAAGTAATTAACTCGGAATACATGAACAACTCTTATTCTAACTTGATCAATCAGACCTTTAACTTCCCTCAGGAGGGCTTTGATGTTGCCGATGATCAATTGCATTTTAATGATATTCCTTTAATGGATGTTATCAAACAATATGGCACTCCCTTAAGGATCACCTATTTACCAAAAATATCCTCTCAGATCCAAAAAGCCAAACGTTTGTTCAATGTGGCTATGGCCAAGGTGGATTATAAGGCAAAATACGTTTATTGCTATTGCACCAAAAGCTCTCACTTTAGTTTTGTGCTGGATGAAGTACTGAAAAACGATGTTCACATCGAGACTTCATCTGCTTTTGATCTTCAAATTATCAAGGAACAATTTCAAAAAAAGGCCTTAAACAAAGATACATATATTATTTGTAACGGGTATAAGCGCACACTCTACAAACACAACATCACCGAATTGGCCAATGAAGGATTCAATATCATTCCCGTTCTTGATCATTTGGAAGAGATCGATCATTACAGAAAATATGTGAAGGCCGATAAACTGGATCTTGGAATCCGTATCAGTACAGAGGAAGAACCTTCCTTTGCATTTTATACTTCACGCCTGGGGATCAGAAGTTCGGAGATCATGAAATTGTACAAAGAGAAAATTGAACCCAATCCGAAATTCAATTTAAAACTCCTTCACTTTTTTATCAATACCGGTATCAAAGACACGATCTATTACTGGACAGAATTGAATAAATGTTTGAACCTGTACAAAGAATTAAGAGAGGTTTGTCCGGGATTGGATTCATTGAATATCGGAGGAGGAATGCCTATCCGAACTTCCTTGAGTTTTGATTACGATTACGAATACATGATCGAAGAAATTGTAGAGCAGATCAAAGCATTTTGTGATCAGCACGAAATACCGGAACCCAATATCTTTACTGAGTTTGGATCCTTTACCGTTGGAGAAAGTGGTGCTACGCTGTATTCGGTGATCGATCAAAAACAGCAGAATGACAGAGAGACCTGGTACATGATCGATAGTTCATTCATTACTACTTTGCCGGATACCTGGGGAATCAACCAACGCTTCATCCTTTTATCCATCAATCATTGGGACAAGCCTTACATTCCTGTCAACCTGGGAGGATTGACCTGCGACAGTATGGATTATTACAATACCGAAGCGCACACCAATCAGGTCTTTCTTCCGAAACTGGATAAGACATTTAAAACTCCATTGTATATCGGATTCTTTCATACCGGTGCCTATCAGGAAGCCCTGAGTGGATATGGAGGAACACAACACTGTCTGATACCTGCACCCAAACATGTGCTCATTGACAGAGACGAAGAAGGAAATCTGGAAACAAGGTTGTTTGCCAAGGAACAAAGCTACAAGAGCATGCTGAAGATCTTGGGTTATTGATTCTGCAAAGAGGATCCGGCTAGCAAATTCACCCTCTTAACAAACAACAAAACACTGTTAACTACTTTTGATTTTATTGGCTTTCGTATATGCCGATAACTTCTCAATCTCATTATCTTTGTTGGATATTCTCTCCTAATTTATGGCGCTATTTGATTTTTTAACACAGGATATTGCGATCGATCTCGGAACGGCCAATACCATTATCATCAGTAATGATAAAGTGGTGGTGGATGAACCCAGTATCGTTGCAGTAGATCGTACGAACGGTCGCGTGATCGCTGTGGGAAGAAATGCGCAGATGATGCATGGAAAGACCCATGAGAATATTAAAACCATTCGTCCATTGAAAGACGGAGTGATCGCAGACTTTCAGGCAGCGGAAGAAATGATCAAGGGAATGATCAAGATGATCAATACCGGAAATCGTTTTTTCAAACCTTCGTTGAGAATGGTAATTTGTATTCCAAGTGGTATCACGGAGGTAGAGAAACGTGCGGTGCGTGACAGTGCTGAACATGCAGGAGCAAAAGAAGTGTACATGATCCATGAACCCATGGCTGCCGCAATTGGTATGGGTATTGATGTGGAAGAACCCATGGGAAATATGATCATTGATATTGGGGGAGGAACATCAGAGATCGCCGTAATAGCACTCGGTGGTATCGTGTGTGATAAATCCATTCGTATTGCCGGTGATGATTTCAATGCCAACATAGAAGAGTACATGCGTCGTCAGCACAACATTCTCATTGGAGAAAGAAGTGCGGAGCGTGTGAAGATCGAAGTAGGAGCGGCGATGACGGAGATTGAAAATCCTCCTGCTGATTTTGCGGTACAGGGAAGAGACTTGATGAGCGGAATTCCGAAGGAGGTTTACATCTCTTATGTTGAGATCGCACATTGCTTGGATAAATCCATTTCAAAGATCGAAGAAGCGATCCTGAATGCATTGGAAATGACACCACCTGAACTTGCCGCAGATATTTACCGTAAAGGGATCTACATGGCCGGTGGAGGATCATTGCTCAGAGGACTTGACAAACGTATTTCACTCAAGACAAAACTTCCGGTACATGTGTGTGAAGATCCATTGAGAGCCGTTGCAAGAGGCACAGGAATTGCACTGAAAAATGTTCATAAATTCCCTTTCCTGATCAAGTAGTCTTAAGTCCTGCATTGTAGCTTTAAAGAAAGGGAAAAACAGAGTTATTGTTTATTCTCAGCAGCCATTTAAGTGAAAAATTTACTCGCCTTTGTTTTAAAACATCATTTCATCTTTGTATTTGCATTGCTGCAGCTCATCTGCATTTGGCTGATGCAAAGGAACAGAGGTTATCAGGGTTCGCAGGTGTTGAATTCATCCAATGCAGTCGCTTCCAATATTTATCTGGCTGCGGCCAACACAAAAGAATATTTTGCATTGAAGCAAGAGAACGAACGATTGGCCGAAGAGAATACAAAACTGCGCAATCGTTTAAAAAGTAATTTCAATATTATTCCTTTGACGCGCTTCGAACGTCACGATACCTTGTACAAACAACACTACACCTACATGAGTGCAAAGGTGGTCAACTCCAGCGTGAACAAAAGAAGGAATTACCTTACCCTCAATATCGGTAAAGAACAAGGCGCAGGTCGTGATATGGCTGTAATGAGTGTGCAGGGAATTGTTGGATACATCACCGATGCTAGTTCCAATTTCAGCAGTGCCATGAGTTTGTTGCACAAAGATTCCAAGATCAATTGTCAGTTGAAGAATGATGGCAGCTACGGAATTTTAATATGGGACGGAAGCGACTATCAGCATTGTTTGCTTACGGATATTCCTACACATGCAAGGATCAAAAAAGGAGATACAGTTGAGACAAGTGAATTATCTGGAATCTTTCCTGAAGGATTATTTGCCGGCACAGTAGAAAGCTGGGAGCAAAAACAGAACGAATCTTTTTTTACGGTGAAAGTTAAATTAGGCGCAGATCTGAAAAAAGTGAATCACGTTTACATCATCCAAAACAAATACAAAGGCGAACGCGATTCGCTGGAAAAAAATTCGCAGAAGCAAATTGACGACTGAGATCTTCCGAAATATTCTAAGATTCATTCTGCTTCTTTTGTTGCAGGTGCTCATCGTTCAGAACATCAATCTGGGCCCTTACATCATCATGCTTCCGTATGTACTCATCATTTTAATGCTTCCCTTCGAAACGCAACGAGTTGCTTTGATGGTCATTTCTTTCTTCGTGGGCATTTCCCTGGATATCTTTCATGATTCATCCGGACTGCATGCTTCAGCCTGTACCCTGATGGGATTCAGCAGACATTATGTTTTGAAATTCATTTCGCCACGCGACGGTTATGATATTGGCGTAAAGCCAACGGTAGATGACATGGGATTGGCCTGGTACCTGCGATATGCAGGCACACTCATACTCATTCATCATTTTGCTTTCTTCTATCTGGAGATCTTTCGCTTCAACGAATTCTTTGGGACATTTCTAAGAGTGATCCTCAGCAGCATCGGAACCTTCCTTCTCGTTTATTTATTGCAGTTCCTTTTTTATACCGGTAAAAAAAGATAATGGCAAGCAATCTTCAGTTATCCAATCGAAAATTCATCATAGGAGGATTCTTCTGTCTGATCGCCATTATTTACATCTGTCGTTTGTTTTACATACAGCTGATCGATGATCAATACAAGATCGCGGCAGATAACAATTCACTCAGAAGGTTGACCGAATACGCTGTACGTGGATTCATCTTTGACAGGAATGGAAAATTGCTCGTGCAGAACGATCCTTCCTATGACCTCATGGTCATACCCAAAGAAACAAAAGGTTGTGATACCCTTTCCCTTTGTGAGATCCTGCAAATAGACAAGAAAGAATATTTGCGACGTATGAAAAGGGCCTGTCAGGCTCCCAACTCGCCGCGCAAGCAAAGCATCTTTGAAAAACAAATGTCGGCCGAGATGAATGCTCGGTTGCAGGAAAAGATCTATCGGTTCAAAGGTTTCTTCGTACAGAAGCGAACCGTTAGGAAGTATCCGAGACCCATTGCAGCGCATTTGTTGGGTTATGTGGGGGAGGTTAGCAAAGAGAAGGCAGCAAAAGACCCTTATTATAATGAAGGAGATTATATAGGAATCACCGGAATAGAAAGAAGCTATGAAGATGAATTAAGAGGAGTGAAGGGCGTTCAAAAAGCCGTGACCAATGTGCACAACAAGATCATTGGAAGTTACATGGGTGGAGCCTATGATACGCTTGCTATACCGGGCAAGCCTTTGTACTGTTCCATCGACATGGATCTGCAGGAATACGGAGAGCAATTGATGAAGGGAAAAAAGGGAGCTGTTGTTGCCATCGAACCTTCCACGGGCGAGATCCTTTGTCTCGTTTCTTCTCCCGGATACGATCCCAATGAATTGGTGGGAGGAAAGGAACGTTCGAAGAATTTCGCCCGACTCTACGCAGATACATTGAACCTACCCTTATTCAATCGCGCCTTAACTGCGATGTATCCACCCGGTTCAACATTTAAACTTATTGATGCTTTGGTAGGACAAGATGAAGGAGTGATCAATCGCTCTACGGTTTATCCTTGTGCAGGAGGATATCCTCCAATGGGTGGCAAACCAAAATGTCACCCTCATCGTCCGGTCGATCTTATCGGATCCGTTGCAGTTTCGTGTAACTCTTATTACTCATATGTATTCCGGGACATTACCAGTCAGAAAAAATTTCCAAAATACATTGATGGATACAACCACTGGCGCGATGTTGTGAAAACATTCGGACCAGGAACGAGATTAGGTACGGATCTTCCCTATGATAAACCGGGGAATGTTCCATCTGCCGGCTATTACGATAAAGTTTTTGGTAAGGGAAGATGGTATGCCAATACAGTAGTATCACTTGGAATTGGTCAGGCGGAACTCCTGCTGGTTCCACTTCAGATGGCGAACGTTGTGGCCATCATTGCGAACAGAGGTTATTACCTCACACCACATTGTATCAAAGGTGTAGGTGAAAATAAAATGCTGGATCCGAAATTCAGACAAAGACATTATGTGGCCGTTCAGAAACCGGAATATTATTTGAATGTGATCGATGGAATGCAAAAATGTTTTGAGCCGGGAGGAACAGGAAGTGCTTCGAGGGTACCGGGAGTAATTGCTTGTGGTAAAACAGGAACAGCTGAAAATCCGCACGGAAAATCACATGCCGTATTTCAAGCCTTTGCTCCCCGTGAGCAACCGAAGATCGCCATTGCTTGTTTGGTAGAGAATGCAGGATGGGGTGGAGTGTGGGCTGCACCTGTTGTTAGTTTGATGATCGAAAAATATTTAACGGGAAAAGTAACAAGGCCCGAATTAGAAAAACGGATCATGGCAGCGGATCTGATCAAAGGAGAGAATCTTCTTTCAACCGAATTTCATTGATGAGAGGCAATCAGAATCAAATATTCTATGGTGTGGATCGCGTAACGATCCTGATCTATCTTTTATTGGTTCTGTTAGGCTGGTTCAATATTTATGCGGCTGTTTACAACGATGATCATCAAAGTATTTTTGATGTGTCACAGAAATACGGAAAACAATTGTGGTGGATCGTAGGAGCAGGAGTGATCGCCTTCAGTATTTTATTGATCGATGCTAATTTTTACACGGCTTTCTCTTATGGATTCTATGCATTTTTTATTCTGGCGAATATCCTTGTCATATGGCTGGGAAGAGAAGTGAAAGGTTCCCGTTCCTGGTATCGCTTTGGTGATTTCGGAATTCAACCTGCGGAGTTCATGAAATTTGCAGCCAATCTCGCATTGGCAAAATTCTTAAGTAACAGTACCATTGTGGTCAATCAGAAATTCAGATTGAGAATAAAGGACATCATTAAAAATTACAAGAACACCTTCATCGCCTTGTTGATCCTGGGATTGCCCTTGCTGTTGATCAAAAAATTGCAGGATGAAACCGGATTGGCCATTGTGTTCATTGCATTCGTCATTGTACTTTACCGAGAGGGCTTAAGCGTGAATTTTCTCATATTTGGTTTGCTTGCCGCTATTTTGTTCGTGGTTACGCTTGTGGTAAGCAATGTGCTCACCATCATCATCTCTCTTTCTGTGATCGCTGCCCTTTCCTTTTTATTCATTGACAGAACAAGAGCTAATTTGTTTGTTGTATTGATTGTTCTGATATCTTGCGCAACAGTGGTTAAAGGAACCGATTATGTTTATGAGCATTTGGAAAGGCATCAAAAAGAACGAATAGATGGTTTGTTAGGTAGAAGAGAAGTAGATCTCAAGGGATCAGATTACAATGTGAATCAGGCGAAGATCGCCATTGGAAGCGGTGGATTCTTAGGGAAGGGTTATTTGCAGGGTACACAAACCAAATACGATTTTGTTCCGGAGCAGGATACTGATTTTATTTTTTGTACGGTGGGAGAAGAATGGGGATTTGTTGGAAGCACAGCTGTGATCTTTCTGGAATTATTTTTAATTCTAAGAATTATTTTCTTGTCGGAAAGACAGCGCTCGGACTTCAGTCGGATTTACGGTTATGGAGTCGCAGCGGTCTTGTTCTTTCACTTGGCAGTTAATATTGGCATGACCATTGGATTGATGCCGGTGATCGGAATTCCATTGCCCTTCTTTAGTTACGGAGGCTCTTCGCTTTGGTCCTTTACGATTTTACTTTTTATTTTCGTGAAGTTGGATGCAAACCGATTGATGATCTTGAGATAAGAGAAAGAATGAAAACGACAGCAAAAGAACTTATCCATCACCTGAATTTATTGCCGCATCCGGAAGGTGGGTATTTCAGGGAAACGTATCGATCCGAATTGATTCTGCCGTCTGATGGATTACCAAGTGAATTTTCCGGAAGCAGAAACGCTGCCACTGCTATTTATTTTTTAGTTGAGAAGAATAATTTTTCGGCTCTTCATAAGATCAAGAGTGATGAGACCTGGCATTTTTATGCAGGAGATCCATTGGAGGTGATCGAGATAAATGAAACGGGAGAATTGAAGAAAACAAACATAGGCTCCGGATTGGAGCGGGGAGAATTATTTCAGTACACCGTAAAGGCCAATACCTGGTTTGGAAGCAGAGTACTCAGTGGAGGCGAATTCAGTCTGGTTGGTTGCACCGTTGCTCCCGGATTTGATTTTCGTGATTTTGAAATGGCTTCGAGGGAGAATTTGTTACAGCAGTTCCCTCATTTGGAAAAATTGATATGCGAGATGACCAGAGCTTAGATCAACTCTTTTTCTGTGATCGGTGTAATATCCTTTCAATGAATGAATCGGAAGGCAAATGTGCTTTTTGAATTCTTTGTGCATAGTGAATAGAAGCCAGGATCTCTTTTTGCTTTTCCTCCACCATTTGTTTTTGAAGTTCTACTAGGCTTTTCTGATCTTCAATAATGGATTTTTGTTTCTGTGTCACTTTAAAACGATTGAACATAAAGACACCAAACACGCAAACACAAAACAAACCTCCAAACAAGGCATACTGCTGGTTCTTTTTGGCTTTGATCTCTGCACGCTGTTTGGCCAATTCCACATTCTTGATCTCTGATTCTTTCGCATGCGCTACTGAATCGGTTGCTGCTTGTTTTTCATATTCGTATTTTAATTGTGCCTTGAGACTTGCTTTTTTTGTGAGCTCGTTATTGGAACTGTCCCTCATTTTAATGTACAGCTCAAAATTTTCAAGAGCTGCCTTCCCATTTCCGTTATGCTTGTAAATTTGTGAAAGTCGCAAGGCACTTGTCTTTATATTTTCAATATGACCAAGTTTTAAACCAATATTCAATGCCCTTTGCGAAGCTTGCAAGGCTTCGGCGTATTTATTTTCCTCAATGAGGATGGAAGATAATTGATTCAGAGAAAGCGCGATGCCGGACTGATCTTTTACTTCTTCTCTCAGCTCTAAGCTCCTTTTAAAGAACTCCAAGGCTTTGTGATTGTTTCCTTGCAATTTAAATATTTTACCAATTGAACTTAATCCATTTGCCATACCTCTTTTGTCATTCAATTCTTTCTGAATGGCATAAGCCTTCATGTATTGTTCAAGCGAACGATCGTACATTTTCTGATCTGCGTAAATACTACCAATAGCCATGTACGAGGAATGAATTCCAATCTGATCCTTTAATTCAGTATAAATGGCAAGCGACTTGGAAAAATATTCCAGCGCTTTATCCGGATGTCCTTGTTTGGAATGGATCGAGGCAATATTGTGGATCGAAAAGGCGATGCCCGGTATGTCGTTCAGACTCTCTTTTATTTTCAGGCAGGCAGAATAAAGTTCAAGAGCTTTTACGGTTTGTCCCTGATCATCATAGATCAATCCAATATTATTCAGGCAAGATGCAACGCCTGTTTTGTCACCAGCTTTTTCGTAGAGGTATTTCGACCGGGTGAATAAATTCATCGCCTTATCATTGTTGCCTTCGAAGTAATACACATAGGCCATGTTTCCATAAACGGTGGCTTGTCCGGTTATATCATTTAATTCTTTTTTTATCTGAAGAGCTTTGTTGTAGTAGACGAGCGCAGCAGGATTATCACTTCTTACCTGGGCAAGATAACCTGCATTGTTCAAAGCACTGGAGTAACGAATTAGAAAACGATTGTAAGTTGGATCGGATTTGGATAGGCTCACTACATTTTTCTCACAGATCTTGAGCATTTCATCATTGAATTGTCCCCATACCCTTTGATCACCTTCCAGATCGCACATAGCAGAATAAAGGTCAAATCTTGTGGTATCATGATTGGCTTTTTTAAGTTCATTTTTAAGGGAGTCGATACCTGTGGTTTGAGACGCCAGGCGAAGGCAAAAGGAGATGAGTAGTAAACAAATGAAATGAAAGCGTCTCCGGAACATAGGAACCTAAATTACATTTTTAATTTTTATTATGGAATAGAGAATAGTATCTTCCTTAAAATGCTTGAATTTATCTATTGATTATTATAAGTATTGGAGAAATAAAATAAAGTAGTATCTTTAATAAATCCCCTTTAAATAACTACTATGAAAAAATTTATTATTCTTTTTATATTATTATTGTCAATTGATGCAAAAGCTCAATGTTGGCAAACTATTTTTGCTGGTAGTAATCATTCAATTGGAAAGAAAGCAGACGGAACCTTTTGGACTTGGGGTTACAATTATTGGGGTCAACTTGGAGACGGTTCGCTCCTAAATAAAAGTGTTCCGACACAAATAGGCACAGGAGCTAATTGGCAATCTTTTTCGGCTAGTATCGGTCATTCAATGGGAATTAAAACAGATGGGACATTGTGGGTTTGGGGTTACAATTCTAAAGGTCAGCTAGGGGACGGTTCGCTTGTTGATAAGAGTGTGCCAACACAAATAGGAATAGGAAATAATTGGCAAACTGTTTCAGCTGGAGATTACCATTCTATGGGCATAAAGGCAGATGGGACATTATGGACTTGGGGCGAAAATCAAGAGGGAGAGTTGGGTGATGGTACACAGATAGATAAAATCATCCCTATACAGATAGGTACAGGAACTAATTGGCAATCCGTTTCGGCAGGGCTTGGTCATTCAATGGGAATTAAAGCTGACGGGACGTTATGGGCATGGGGAAGAAATTATGATGGTGAATTAGGTGATGGTACTAATAATAATAAATACACTCCAATACAAATTGGCACTGGTACTAATTGGCAGACCGTTTCGGCAGGTTTTAAGTATACTTTAGCCATAAAAACAGATGGGACTTTATGGGCATGGGGTTACAATATTTATGGTGAATTAGGTGATGGAACAAATAATAGTAAAAATACTCCTACACAGATTGGCACTGGAACTAATTGGCAATACATATCCGCAGGAGGTTTTCATTCGATAGGTATAAAATCAGATGGTACACTATGGGATTGGGGGTACAATAATTTTGGACAATTAGGAGACGGATCAATAGTAAATAAAAATTTTCCGATACAAGTTGGTACAGGAAGTAATTGGCAATCTGCTTCGTCAGGTAATATGCATAGTATTGCTTTAAAGTTAGATGGAACTTTATGGGCATGGGGAAATAATGGGAGTAATCAATTAGGAGATGGAACAATAATAAATAAAATTACTCCAATACAAATTGGCTGTGCTGTCGGAATAAATGAAAGATCAATAAATTCTAGTTTCCAAGTTTTTCCTAATCCTGCCACAAACACTCTTCAAATAACTAATTCAGAAAATAGAATAACAGGGAGCGTTATGATCATTGATGTTCTAGGAAGAAAAGTTCTTGAACAAAAAGAAAACATTAATGAAATTAACATACAAGTTTTAAATAAAGGATTGTATCAAATATTTTTTACATCTGAAGGAAAGAGCTATTCAAGTAAGTTTATTAAGGAATAGGAAATATTTTCGCGATTGTTTAAAGATTCTAAATTGATTAGAGCACTTTTAGAGCACACCCTTTTTACTATTGTTAAAATTAGTGAGGGTAGAGTTAAGTCGTTTGCATAAATAGTTAGAAAAAATATACTTAAGCAATTATAAGAAAATGATGTTTGGTTGCTTCGCATTCAGTAAAAGCCGTCATGCTTTAGTGTTATTTGTTCATATTTTTGGCTGCAGATACATTACTGATTAAACAGTCAAAGTAATAGTCGAATAGTTTTTGTGTATAATGTAAATTTCCTTTTCCATCCTTCCAACAAACTTCATCAAAATGGTCAATGAAAAAAGTAAAAGAGTCATTTTTTATAATGGAATATTCATAAATTTCATCAGTTTTTCGTAATTGAATGTCGAATACGCCATCCCAAATTTGAAATTTAATTTTTGCTCTGTCAGCGGAATTTGAAGCATAAGGAATGGGTGAATGAATTAAACAATGATTATAGCTACGAATAATTACGCCGTTGTCCTGATGTCTGAATATTTCCATGTTCCATTCTGGAACTACTTTTTGGAATTCGTTCACTTTCAAATGAGCGTACGTATTTATTATTTCAACTTCATCATTAAATTTTTTGACACCATTTTCGGAGTTAATAATGGCTCTATTATAGTTGATTTTATTTAACTGATCGTTTAACCGTTTGGCCTTTTGAGCTGTTGTTTCTTCATTTACTTTACCATCTGCTTCAATTACTCTTGCTTCTATTGAGGCAGCTGCACTTTCCATACCCCAACGATCTATATTAATCCAGATTCTATTTTTAGGCAACCAATTTGGAACTTTAACATTAGAATCAGTAGGAATAACAATAGCAAAATCATAGCCCTCATCATAACCTCGATTTCGAATAGCTGTTTCCTCAATTTTTGTCCATTTTGTTTGTCCCCAATCTTTGGATAGAATAATAACTACAATCCTTGCTTCGAATTGAAATATGGAATTGAATTTTTTTTCACCGTCACTACCGGCCAATTCCTCCTGTCTTTCAAAATAGATGAAGCATTTTATTCTATTCTTAAGTAATGAATTTAACTTTTCAGCTATATATTCTTTATCAGCGGTAAAGGAAAATGCAACATCGTAATTAAAATTATTTGTCATATTCTTGATAGTATTGATGTTTTTAGTAGTTAAGGTTTAATGGTTTTGCAGGCTTGTACCGTTTTTAAATTGAAGCTTTATAAGGAATCCCAAAAAATGTATATGAAGATACATATGTTATTTTTAGAGGACAAGTGAAAATCCGATAAGCACGGAATTATGTCCCTCCAATTATAAATGAATCCACCGAGTTACTTTAGGATATAAGTATCAAATCGTATTTGTGTGAATATTGATAAAATTTGAAACATGAATATTTGACTGAAGAATAGTTGTAATATTTTGAAATTACCTGCCATTATAGACAAAATGCATTGCAATTTTTTGCAAGAGTAATGTAGAAATGGCATGAATTTCGAATGGTATATTATTGGCAACAAGCATTGAAAAAAAAGATGCGAAACATTAGAGTCATTTACAGATCGAGCCAAATAAAGGGCATTGAAATTCCTTCTGAAATATTTCAGGAAGTTGGAGTTGAATCAAGGAAATTATTATTACCTGAAGTTTATGAGGAAATAGTCTTGATGGAGAAAAGGTGTGGTTTTGTTTACTACGCCATCTTATACGCTATGAGATTTACTGAGTATGGATATTTGTCTTCGATAATACTTGATGGCGACAGTAAAAGCTTGGTGGTAATGAGAAATGTCGAAGAAGTAATGGATAACATTAAGTGCTAAAATAGCTTCATTTATTTACTTCTCAATTTAAAGAGGAGCAAGTATTCTCTATTTTAGTATGAAACACTAGGGTTCGGACCCCCTATTTAGTTATTACAGTAGTTACATTCAAAAAAAAAGCCTCACTTAATGTGAGGCTTTTTCTGTGGGAACACTAGGGTTCGTTCGCCGCGGCGAACTAGGACCCCAATGCGATCATTACATTAGTTATATTCAAAAAAAAAGCCTCACTAAGTGAGGCTTTTTCTGTGGGAACACTAGGGTTCGAACCTAGGACCCCCTGCTTGTAAGGCAGGTGCTCTGAACCAGCTGAGCTATGCTCCCATTTTTTTCAGGAAGTTTGGATCTTCCTTTAGTGCTCTGAACCTGCTGAGCCCTGCCTGACTGCCTCGTTTCACTTCGGCCGTTTAATCGGCAGGCAGGTATGCTCCCATTTTTTTAAGGAAGTTTGGATCTTCCTTGGTGCTCTGAACCTGCTGAGCCCTGCCTGACTGCCTTCGTTTCACTTCGGCCGTTTAATCGGCAGGCAGGTATGCTCCCATTTTTTTAAGG
>DAORJH010000012.1:0-16303 GCA_035438925.1 Bacteroidia bacterium
CCACCTCCAGCATTGTGTGTATCTCCTCCTCCGCCACCATTGGCCATAGCTCCGCGACAATGTTGTGAGGAATAAGCCTGATAGCGAACTGTGTCTCCGTTGATCGACTCCCCTTTATAAGCACCTTCTCTGTCACTGATATGCCCGTATTTATTTCCACCTCCAACGAATGCCAACAATGTGCTGACTGCAGCGCCACCTCTGAATCCTAATCCTGATGCGTTGAAAGATGGAGTTGCGGAAAGAGTGCAATTATTAGCAACTTCTACTACAATGACACCTCCGGTTGCTCCATTCCATTGTGGACAAACAATATTTCCGGCTCCACTTACACTTAAGGTAGTGTAACGAGGTACACGAATTACCTGAACTTTATTAAGGTAAGAATAACTATATTTTAAACCACAATCGAGTTGTATAGATGTATTATTTGGAATACTTAATACCTGAGCAAATTCGTAATTTCCACAATTGTTATAAGCCGTAACTGCACCAAAAGTGGAATTGGTAGGTATGGCGCTTTGTACATCCGGAAATAGAGTATCTCTGCCGGCATTCACACTGGCTCCCTGCATTTGAATGATAAAGACAAGATCACCCACAGTGAATCCGCCACTGCTGACAACATTCACCACATTACTTCCTGCAGCTGCATTGGAGGTGAGAGGTGTGTAGGCATTTACAATGGTATTTGCTACTGTAATATTTCCGGCAAGGTTCTTTCCTCTTTGTGCAAGAAACACACTGCTCAATAATAAGAATATCGTAAGAAAAAAGCTTTTCATAAACCTACCCAATTTACAAAATGCAGTGATACAAATAAAATCATTGGAGAATAATTTTTGCCGTTCAGCCTAATTTCACTGTTAATTTAATCTTCCAGAAGAAAAATGGCCTCTTCGAATTCGTTTTTGGATTTATTGTCACCTTTTTCAGAGGCCAGACTCAATCCGTTCTGAAGGTATTTCAAGGCGGAGGATGTATCCTTTAAGTCGGAATATAATTTTCCTAGCTGATAATAAGCGGCAACGTAAGTCGGATCAAGTTCAAGTACTTTTAAAAAAAGTGTTTTTGCCGACTCATTTTTTCCTGCACTTTGAAATTCTATTCCAAGAACATAATTCAGAAAAACATCATCCGGCTCTTTTTCAAGCAACTCTTTAAGAGAGGCAATGCGTGCATCTTTATCCATTTGCTCAGGCCGAAGTGAATTGTTTTAAAAAACGAATGTCGTTCTCAAAGAACAATCGCAGATCCTTGATCCGGTATTTAAGCATGGTTATTCGTTCAATCCCCATCCCAAAAGCGAATCCTTTGAATTTTTTACTGTCAATCCCACAATTATCCAATACCTGAGGATCAACCATGCCACAGCCCAAAATTTCTACCCAACCACTTTGCTTGCATACATTGCAGCCTTTTCCTTTGCAGATCGTGCAACTGATATCCATCTCAGCACTTGGTTCCGTGAAAGGAAAATAACTGGGTCTTAATCTGATTTTTGTTTCAGGTCCGAACATTTCACCGGTAAAATGGAGTAGCGTTTGTTTCAGGTCTGCGAATGAAACTTTTTCATCGATATATAATCCTTCCACCTGATGAAACTGGCAGTGTGCTCTAGCACTGATGGCTTCATTGCGATAAACTCTTCCCGGGGAAATTGTTCTGATAGGTGGCTTCTGTTTTTCCATGATATGCACCTGCACGCTCGAAGTTTGTGTGCGCAATACTCTTTCCGGATCAATGTTCACATAAAAAGTATCCTGCATGTCCCTTGCCGGATGATTCTCCGGTGTGTTCAGTGCTGTAAAGTTATGCCAATCGTCTTCTACTTCTCTTCCATCACTTACGGTAAATCCTATCTTGGAAAAAACATCAATGATCTCATTCTTCACAATGCTCAGCGGGTGCCTGCTTCCAAGTTGTAAACCGGGATAGGCCGGAAGAGTTGTATCAATATTCGTCTGCTTATGACCAGATCCATTCTCAAAATTTTCTTTTAGTGCATTGATCTTCTCTTGCGCTTTATTTCTTAATTCATTCAGTTTTTGTCCCAGTTCTTTTTTCAATTCTGCCGGCACTTCTCTGAATTCATCAAATAAGGTAGTGATCTCTCCTTTTCTGCTCAACCACTTAATACGGTATTCCTCCAATTGTTCCTGACCAGTGATACTCAGTTCCTCGACTTCCTGAAGCAGCTTATTTATTTTTTCTAGCATATATGATGAAAACACTTGGTAAAGTGCATAAAATTAAACAAATTTAAGGATTAATAGACCATGTTCAGACGCATCTTTATATCCCTTTTTCTCCTTAGTCAAGTTGGTTTTGGCCAAATGCTTGGTTTTAAAGTGATCGATGGAGATACGGTAAATATCATTGATAAGGACAGTTTAAGACAAGGTGTGTGGAGAGAGTTGTATTCCAACGGAAAATTACAGACAGAAACGGTTTATAAGAACAACAAGAAGCAAGGCATTGAGATCACCTGGTACAATGGTGGTTGTGTCAAGGAGGAGCGGTATTACAATAGTGGTGTGCTCGACGGACCAGTTACCTTTTATTCACGCAACTGCAAAAAGGAATCAATTGAAAACTTTAAGAATGGAGTAAAGGAAGGACTGGAGATCGTGTATCATTCCAATGGAAGGATCAAGTCGGAAGGGAATTTCAAGAAAGGTAATCTGGATGGAGTGTATAAAGTTTATGGGAGAAACGGCGAATTCAGTTTTGAAAGCAGAACCACTACCGGTCCGGTTGATTTCACGGCAAGTTTTGAGGACACTGTGAAGCAGACCGTTTTTCAGGTGATGAAGAGAAATCCGAAATGGAGAAAAAATGTGATCGTAACGGATTTAACAGCATCCATGTATCCTTACGCGAAAGAGATTCACACCTGGCTCAAACTATTTTTTCTGAGAGATACAGCGCAACAGTACTTTGCTTTTTTCAACGATGGGGATCATAAAAGGGACATTGACAAGAAAGTGGGAATTACCGGTGGGGTATATGTGTGCAGAGCCAAAACTTGTGACGATCTGATCAACACCATGAAGCTCACGATCAAAAAGGGTGAGGGTGGTGATTCACCGGAGAGTGTTGTTGAGCCTATTTTAACTGCATTGAAGAAAGTAAGGAAGCCGGATAATATTATTTTAATTGCAGACAATTGGGCAAAGGTTCGTGATCTGAATTTGATCACGCGAGTGAAAGTGCCGGTAAGGGTGATTTTATGTGGAGTGTTTGACGGAATGGAAGTGAATACCGATTACCTCAATATTGCTTACAAAACAAAAGGTTCTGTTCATACAATTGAACAAGATATTACCGATCTTGTAACTCAAACCAGCGGAAAAAAATTCAACATCAACGGATTTGATTACATCATCCGTAACGGAACCATTCGCTCCAATTAATTTTTTCAGAAAGCTGTAACTTTTTTTTATTTCCTGAATTATTTCTGTCAGGAATGTTGTTTAGGTTAAAAATAAGTGCAGGCTTCCGGTCTTCCAATCGGGCGAAGAGGGTAAACGGTAATTTATTTGGTTTGAATAAAAGCATGTTGCCGGCTGCATTTATTTTTATTTTTTCTTTTCATGTAAAAGCACAGGACCTCAATTTGTACTTTACTCCGACTGAAATAAAAAAGGCAAATACTGCTTTGAAAGAATCTTATCTGAATGCAACAGAAAAGGAAGTATACAAGATCCTGAATCTGGCAAGGTCCTGCCCTGATAAATTCCTGAAATTCTTTTATGCTTATGCGAAGGAACATGGATTAACCCAACTTGCTTCCGGAAAATATTACCCTTCACTTATTAAAACTTTAAAGGAAATGAAACCCGTAAAAGTATTGCATCCCGACAGAAAGATGTATGAACTGGCGCAATGCTGGGCCAGAGAAGCAGGCCAGAGAGGAATTACAGGACATGATCGAAAAAAATGCAAGGATGGTTATTTTGCCGAGTGCTGTACTTATGGAAGAACTACTGCAGTTGAAATTGTGATGTCTTTTCTTATTGATGAAGGCGTGAGCTCTCTTGGCCATCGCAAGATCTGTTTAAGCAATGAATATGAAGTTGTGGGAATAGCACAACAAGATCACAGCACTTATGGCACCAATACTGTGCTTGATTTTACTTATAAAAATGAATACGCTGCTCGCTGATCACTTCGATGCTTTGAACTTACTGATCCCTTCATCCAGCCATTTGATGTAGTCAGGAATGTTTGGATCATAACCTCTCACCGGATTCAATGGTTTTTCATTGTGATCCAGGATCACATAAAGAGGTTGCGTGCTTTGTCCGTATAGGGTTTCTTCCATGTATTTGAATTTATCCCCAATGTCAGTGATCTCCCTTTGTTTTCCGTACCATTCAACCGTCATATAATCTTTTGGATCCAAGGAGCGTTTATCGTCCACATACAAAGAAACCAATACCACATCATTGTTCAGACGCTTCGTCACTTCCGGATCCGGCCAAACGTAGTCTTCCGTCTTTCTGCAATTGGCACAGGCATGTCCGGTAAAGTCAACCATCAAAGGTTTTCCGGTTTTTTTAGCGTAAGCCAGAGCTGCGGCGTAATTGTTTTTAAAATGTACGATGCCATTCTTATTGGTTTCAATGTCTTTAGCGAATTCAGGATCAACATTTGAGTTTGAAGCAGTTTGATGTCCACCACCGTTGCCGCCGCCAAATCCATGTGGCGATTCAGAATATTCCAATGGTGGTAGAATACCACTGAATAATTTCAAGGGAGCTCCAAACATTCCAGGTATCAAATAGATCACAATGAAGAAAGAAGCGATGGCAAACATCAACCTTGTTACAGAAACACTTTTCAGATCACTGTCGTGCGATGTTTTGAAAACGCCAATGAGGTATAAACCTTGCAACAAGAAGATAACGATCCATAGTCCGATGAATACTTCACGTGTCAGGTATCCCGCTTGTACAACTAGATCGGCATTAGAAGCAAATTTAAGTGCGAGTGCCAATTCAAGGAATCCTAAAACCACTTTTACAGAATTCAACCATCCGCCGGATGAAGGAAGGGAATTCAACCAACCAGGGAAAGCAGCAAATAATCCAAATGGTAAAGAAAGCGCCAAAGCAAACCCGAACATTCCCCAGAAAGGACCGCTTAAACTGCCGGTTGAAGCTGCTTCCACAAGCAATGTTCCAATGATAGGACCGGTGCAAGAAAAGGAAACAAGCGCAAGCGTAAAGGCCATGAAGAAGATACCTATCAATCCACCTTTATCTGCTTTCGAATCCATTTTATTGACGAAAGCACTTGGTAAAACAATTTCAAATGCTCCCAGAAAAGAAGCAGCAAATACCAATAACAGAACAAAAAATGCAAGGTTGAACCATACATTTGTAGAGAGCGTATGCAATGCTCCTGCTCCGAAGACTAGCGTTACACCTAATCCTAATCCCACATAAAGTAGAATAATGAAGGAAGCATAGATCAATGCGTTTTTCATTCCCTCCGCCTTGTTCTTACTTCTTTTAGTAAAGAAACTTACGTTCATTGGTATCATCGGGAATACGCAAGGCGTTAGTAAGGCTGCAAATCCTCCAATGAATCCTGCCAAAAATATTGCCAGCCATCCTTTATCGGATGCTTTTACTTCACCTGCAACAGGAGTAACGGCTTCTGCTTCACTTACTGCTGTGGTGTTGGTATTTTTAACTGACGCATCGCTAACAGCTGCTGAATCACCGCTTACTGTTGTTGTTCCTGCAGTTGTTACTGTTTCTACAACGCTGCTTTGAGAGGTACATAAAGGAGTTCCTTCGACTTCAAATTTTAGTTCGTCTGCCGGAGGGAAAATACATTGGGCAGAATCACATTGCTGGGCTTCGTACTTACCCTTGATGGTAATTTTACCACTGTTCAATAACTGTACTCTTTGTGTGAATGTTACATTTCCTTCATGGGAGGCTACATTCATTTCAAATTGCTTGTCAAATTCCTTGTGTGGTTTCGGTTCAATCACTTTACCAACCAGTTTGTAATCTTTGGATGGAGTGAAGCTGAAAGAAGTTGCATTCGGTCCTGCCGGATCTGTTTGTGTAATGGAATAAATGTGCCAGTGCTTATCGATCTTTGCCTTTACGATCAGATCGTATTCACAGTCAGAGACTTTTTTGCTTTCCATGCTCCATTTCACATGAACTACCTGAGCAGATAATACAGAACTAATAAAAAAGAGCAAAAGGAATATTCTTTTCATAAAGCAGATTTAATTCAGTAAAAATACTATTTTTTTTATTGTGCGTTCACACTGAGCTGAACAGGACCTTCCATTACGCACATGGCATCGTTGCAGGTCATGTATTCTACCGTAATGGCAATGTTTGAACTCTTGTTCTTGAGCTTGATCTTTTGACGGAATTCGGCAGAATCATTGAATAAAAACACCTTGGCCTCAAAAGTTTTGTCAAATTCCTCTATGGAAGCGCTTTCTGAAGGGGTTCCGATCAATTCATAGGAATTAGACGGAGCGAATTTAAAAGAGGTAGGCACAGGTCCTTCAGATGCTTTTTGAGAATAGGTATGCCATCCTTTATCGATCGTTGCTTTGATCACAATTTCCCCTTCATTCTTTCCGGTGCTTTTGTATTCAGTTGTCCATTTCACATGTTTTACCGGTTGCGAAAAGCTGATCGAGCAAGCTAAAAGCAGAAATAAAGAAAGAATGGATTTCATAATGATATTTTGATTTCTAAAGTTGAAAATAAAAAGTGGCAATACAAAAAAGTCAAAGCTTGCTTTAACAAAATTAAACACTAATCTCCCAGCAATTGGAAATTACGCAGGATGATTCGAAGGTCATTTTCTGTTTTGTAATCTTTGGAATAATTCAGAAGGGCTTTATTGGTCTTTTCTTCTGATTGCTGTTCAGATGGAAGAACGGGACTAAGAACAGAAGGCCTTATGCTGGGAAGGTCTTTCCGCTGTGATTTTCCATAGCCCACCCAGGAATAAATTCCGAGTACAACACGAAAACAATTGGCAATAAAATTGAGTTTATTCTTCTGAAACCAGATGATGATCCAAAAGAAAAGCAATGCGATACCACTCACAAGCAGATCGAAAAGACGTTTTTTCCTTCTGTTTTCAGGTCTCCCCACGTTGTTGATGTCGATCACATACAGGTCTCCGGCGGTATCAATGCTATTGCTTCCAATAATGGAAAGACTTTCAGGTGGCGCGATCTTGAATTCAACCCCTTTAGTTACCAATGTGACCATTTTATCAATGATCTCCTGACTGGAAACATCTCTTGCGCAAAAAATGATCTCATGAATGTCATGCAGATCAATGATCTCGTTGATCTGATGGAAGTGCCCAATGTAATGTTCGTTTTTAATTCCGTTATTCTCATTACTTACAAAGGCAATGTACTCAGCCTTGATCTTGGTATGATTTAATATTTCAAGTACGCGATTGAATTCTGCTTCACTCCCAATAATGGCAATGCGTGCTTTTGCTTTATTGCCTCCGATCTTGAATTTAGTGATCTTCAAAAAGTGATAGCAAATACGTGTGACCAGATAAAGTGCCATGGTGCTTACAGAACCAATAAGAATGAGTGCTCGAGAAAAGCGATAATACTCCGGTAAAAGGGAATAGATGATGAGGATAAATGCTGTTCCTGCCAGTATTCCACGAATGATCTTCGACAATTTAAGCGGAACATCGTAACCTCCGCTGAGGTAGGTGAAGAACATCCAGGTTAGTGTATAGAGAGGAAAGAACAAACTCACCATGTCGTTCGAATAAAAATTCGGAAAAAGCTTAAAATTGATCTCGTAATAATGTTTGCAGAGATGCAGTCCGGTTAAAATGAGTGCAAAATCGATTGCAGGAAAGAACAATTGTTTCAGAAAACGCGCAAGAATGGCAAAGCCGGCTCTGAGGTAAATTGCCAGATAAATCAAAAAATGAAATGTGCGCGCATGACTTTGTGAAAAATGTTTTTTGGCAAAAATGGCCATGGCCTTGTAAAACACGATCACGTAATTCACGCTGCTTTTTTTGGTACTCTCTCCTTTGTAGTGAATGATGTTGCTTTCGGCAAAATAGTAATTGGAATATCCGGCCTGGGTCACGCGATAACTCAAATCGATATCTTCTCCATACATGAAAAAAGTTTCATCGAGTAATCCGATCTTGTCCAGTGTTTCTTTTCTCAACAGCATAAAAGCACCACTCAGGACATCTACTTTGTGGTTCTTGTTCTTGTCAAGATAGGTGAGATGATACTGCCCGAATTTTTTTGAATTGGGAAAAAGTTTGGCAAGACCAAAGATCTTATAGAAAGCGACAGAGGGTGTTGGGAGTCCACGTTTACTTTCCGGAAGGAAGTTTCCTTTCCCGTCCAGCATTTTAATACCCAAGGCACCGGCATCTGAATGACCTTCCATAAAGGCAAGGGTTTTCTCAAAAGTATCTTCCTGTACAACGGTATCCGGATTCAGCAACAGAACATATTTACCTTTTGCCAGACGAATAGCCTGGTTATTGGCCACTGAAAAACCGGTGTTTTGCCGGTTGACAATAAGCTGTACCTGGGGAAATTTTTCCTTGATCAGCGCCACAGAACCATCCACGGAATTGTTATCAACGACAAATACTTCGGCCTCTGTGTTTTTAAGTGCCTTATAAACAGAATAAAGGCACTGTTCCAGGAAGTGCTTAACGTTGTAATTGACTATGATGATCGAGAGCTGCACGCTAAAAAAAAAGCGGAGCTAATTAAATTATCAGTTCCGCTTTAGTAGTCCCAGCGGGACTCGAACCCACGACCTACGGTTTAGAAAACCGTTGCTCTATCCAGTTGAGCTATGGGACCATTTTTTACTTTGGTCAATTCTGTTGTTTATTCCGGCTTTTACCGGATTGCAAAGTTATAAAAAAGAATGATTTTTAACAGTAATAATAAAATAAACGAGCCCTTCTTAACCTTATTGTCTGATAGTCAAGAATTCTGAGAAATCCACAGAGAATTAAGGGGCTTTTTTTAGCCCTATTTATGCAAGAGAATCTGAAAGGGGGATTCTTGAAGGTAACTTACAAGGTATTCAATTTTTCCAGCTTGTTTTTGTATTCATGAACAGATACAGGCTCAAAATTTAGCTTCTCAAAGGCTTGTTTGGTTATTGTTGTTTCATGCAGAGCCATCATCAATTTGCCCTTGCTGGTTTTTAATCCGACAACAGTTATTTTTTCATTAAGTGGCGCTTTGCCGAAAGAGCCATGGGCGTTGCAGGTCAATATCGATTTCATGTCCTTAAACACGATCAGAACACTGGCAGGTTCATCTAATTTTACAAAATACTCTACATTGTTTGGTGACTGATTGAATTTATCGCAGTTGATCCAACCCAATTTCGTCGTGTTTAGCAACAAATAATTTTGCGCACTTCGTAAATCGGCAGCACCCTTGCCAACAGAGTTTACCAATCTTTCCTCATTGGCCAGTCTTAATTGTTTTAGTTTCTTATCAAACTCCTCATTTATTTTGGTGTGGAGTCTTTGTCTAAAATTGAATTCTTTTACTGTTACCACCTTGTGAAGGTTTTTTTTCACTTTCTTATTTCCGGTGCGTTTTGCAATAGGGTTTAATGTAGCCGTGACCACGATAAGACTATCCGGATTGCATTTCCCCATTTTAAATAGCTTCTGATAGTATTCATTGTTCAAACGCGCTTGATAACGGAGACTGACATCTACCGCCACATTCACTTTAGTATTTTGATCACTTATTGGTTTGTATATTTCATTAAATAGGATTGGTTCGTTGTTATGTTCAATTTCATAACAATGTAGATTGCCGGAAGTATCAATAAACGCACTAACCTTTCTGGTGATAGGTCCGGAGCCGCGAATCAGATCTCTGAGCGGGACTTTGATTTCAGCTTTCAGCTTTTCAGGATTTGAATTTATCATGACCGGTTTTAGTTTCGATTTTTCATCAAGAAAAGCCATTCCGAGATCCAATTCATAGCCACCATTTGAGAAATAGTTCATGCTCCATCTTTGGGCCATTCCGGGTACTCCTGTACGTGGCACCCAATTCAGACTTGCACTATCATGCTTACCATTGAACAAACGCATACCGTCTACATTTGTTGTAAGTGAATTCGGCATGGCAATGCTGATGTTTTTGCCAGGACTTAAAATGCAGGAGTCATTATTTACTTTGCTTGAAACCTTGATGCAGATCATGCCTCCACTTTCCAGCAGTTGATCATTACTTTTTGTGGTTAATCCGGCGATGAGCATATCTGAAATCTTATAAAATTCTTTCACTGATATTTTAACCGGACCATTCACGGGCAATTGAGTTGAACAATATTGAAAGGCATTGGCAGGAATTGAAAGTAATGTCCCTTCTTTACATTGAATGACCGTGTCTTTGTTATTTTGAATAACAAAGTAGGATGCTTTTTTACTTAAACGTTTGTTCAAACGGGCCACGCTATTGATTTTTTCTTCTTGCTTCACTACCGAAGAAGGTTCTTTTGCATTCAATTCTGAAGCAGTGTTGCTCGAAGTGCATATTTCGTCTTTGTGTATTTTGCAGGAAGAATCGCTTATAGAAAGATCTGTTTTCTCCTCCGAAACTGAATCTTTACAGGAAGTAATAAGACTTGCTGCCAGCAAGGATGCGAATGAGAATGATTTTAGTAGTTTCATCGTATCTAGTTTAATAGGTGAATGAGGGTGAATAAGATCAAAGGACCGTGTTTTATGATATAACTCCAATCCTTTTTAAATTATAAGCAGAATACTAAAAAAGGTTACAGAGAAATATTAGGCACTTCTTTTCTATTTTCTCTATTTCATCATTATGTGATAATTTTAACTGTTTATTGTATAGGAATTAGTAGTTTTGGTATAATGGATTTCATTGAAAAGGTCATTCAGCGCAATGGTTCTTCTTTTTTTAAAAGTCTTGCAGAGTCTTTGCCTCATACCGTCCTGATCATTCATCCAAAAGATTTCAAAATACTTTATCTCAATCGAATTCAATCGGATTATCGAATGGAAGATGTGATCGGAAAGGAAGTATTTGCTTTCGTGTGGCCAGAGTACCATCACTTGTATAGGGAGAAGATCGCTGAGCTGATTGAAACCGGAAGGACAGATGTTCTGGAAAGCGAAGGGCATTCAACTGATGGCAGAGCCTGGTACAGAACGAGTTTTTCATTGCTGAGTACAACAGATGCTGCAATTGAAGGAATATTGCTTAACGCAGAGAACATAACAGAATCCAAATTAAGAGGAATTGAGAATCTGGACAATGAAGAGAAATTGAAAGCCATTATTAATAATACAGTTGACATCATTTGTTCAATTGACCTCAATCACCGTCTCACCGGTTTTAATTCCACATTTGCGCAAATCGTTAAAAGAGGATTCAATATAGACATGCAGCAAGGAATGGAGATCCTTCCTTTCATCGAACCTAAAAAACACGAGCATTTGCGTGCTATTTACAAACGCGTTGAAAACGGCGAGACCTGTTATGATGTAGAATCCTTTGGCTCTAATAATGGAGATCTCGTTTATTTCGAGTCCAGCTACAATCCTATACGTAAGGCAGATCAAAGAGTAACCGGCATCAGCATCTTCTCTAAAAACATTACGGAAAGAGTAAAAGGAGAACAGAAACTGAAGAATGCTCTGAGGGAAAAAGAGGTTTTGCTTTCTGAGATCCATCATAGGATCAAGAACAATTTGGCTGTCGTTTCTAGTTTGCTTCATTTACAGGAACTCAATCTGCAAAGTGAAGAAGCAAAAGAAGCGCTGAATGAAAGTAGAAAAAGAATTCGTTCAACAGCCTTGGTTCATGAATTGCTGTATAGAAAAGAATCCTTTTCCAGCATCAGTATCAATGATTATATAACCGAATTGTTTTCCAACCTGCGAATAAACAAGAATGCGGAATTACAGCTTAGCGGAGATCAGGTGCTCCTTGATCTTACTACAGCAATGCCCTTGGGAATGATGATGAATGAGATCATGATGAATTCATTTAAACACTCATTGAAAGGAAAAGAATCCGGAAGAATAAAGATCGATCTGACTGTTAAAGGAAAAGAACTCGAGATCACTTATACAGATGAAGAGGGACAGATCCCGATTGGGGTTGATCTTAAGAATGCATCTTCCACCGGTATGACCCTGATCAATACCTTTGCCGAACAGTTGGAAGGAAAGATCGATCTCTTATCCCGTTCACCATTGCAATACCGTATACTTATTCCACATCATGTCTGAGTCGAAAAAAATATTGATTGCGGAAGATGAATTGTTGATCGCAAAAGTATTGCGAATGCAGTTTGAACGCAGAGGATTTGAAGTAAAAAATGTAGTGAGTGGGGCAGAGGCAGTGAAAACAACGGTAGAATGGCAACCCGATTTTATTATTCTGGATATTCATCTGAAGTCAAATTCCTGTGGCATTGCTGCGGCAGAAAAAATAAGAAGCAGTGGAAACAGTTCACCTATAATTTTTACTACAGGAAATTCGTACGAGAATACAAAGGATAAGTTGAAGAATATAGCGCGTTGTGGATTAATATCCAAGCCTGCAGAATTTGAAATGATCCTGCATAAAATGGAAGCCCTATGAACAATTTCCATTAAGAAATTTTTTTCCTATTATAACTCATTGCTTTTTAGAGTTTTAACTAAAAAGCATTTTAAATTTGTCTTGTGAATTCTTCTATTATTTAATCGCTGCTACTGCATCAGAATTAATTATCTTAGCATTAGATCATCCATGAATAGGATTCACATTCTGATATTTTTTTTAATGAGTTCAGCAATTTCGCTGGCGCAGAACAAAGTTGTGTCGGGTGATACCATTGGTGCGCTTTTCAATGAGAAGATAGAGGTATACGATGTGAATGGAGGCAAAACAAGTTTTAAAATTCCGGATAAAGGGCATTATTTTCTGGTGTATCGTTTTAAAGGTTTTGATCCAAGACGAGTAGAGACAATTGACTCCGTTCGATTATTAGAGAACAAGATCTCCACTATACTTTTAGGAGGCATGGTGGACAATCTGAAGATCATTTGCCTTTCGTATGATAAACCGGCTGATTACTCGGGCTGGTGTGAGCGAATGAAGTTGAACCCACCCTTCAAAACGAATTCTAAATACACAGTTGAATATTATAATCTGAATGGTATTGAAAAAAGTGAAAAGAGATGCAAGGATCTGTTCACGAAAGTAACTTTGTTTGGTCCGGACGGAAAATTTCTTTCTTATTCAAGTTCGATCGCCAGATTCAGGTATCATGTAAAAGATGATGACATATTGGTTAAGGGAAAGATCGTTTCAGAGGACAATGGAATTAAACAACCACTAAAAGATGTTGATGTACACATTGAGTCCGGAAATAAATATGATACACTTGCCAAAGGAAGGACAGATCAGTATGGCGATTTTGCGGTGAAGATCAGAAACAAGGACACGGCCTATACGATCAAGGCTGATCCAAAAGACAAGAACCTTAAAAATGTGTTGTTGTTAACACAGGAAGGAAAAACAATTTCGTATTTGAAAAAAACCTTTCTGGCATTCGAATATAAATTACTGAAAGCAGATATATTGGAACTGGCGGAGTTGACAGCTGACGAAGACATCACATTGACCTTTAAAAAATTTGATTCCGGAAAAGACAAACAATTGCTGGTTGTAGAAGATATTATTTATGCGAAGGATCAGTATAAAGTAAACGCGCAAGCAGAAGAGATATTGAACGAAGTTTTTGATCTGCTTAACAAAAATGTAAATGTAAAACTGGAGATCGTTTCACATACAGATGCGCAAGGAGATGATGATGCCAATCGTAAACTTTCAGAGAAGCGAGCAGAAGCGGTGGCAGAATATCTTATTGCAAAAGGAATTTCGAAGTCTAGAATTACCTCAAAAGGTAAAGGCGAAACACAGATCAGGAACCGTTGTACCAATGGCATCAATTGCTCTGATAAAGAACACAGTTATAACCGCCGTACTGAATTCGTCTTTAGTAAATAGTTTGAATAAAACCCTTAAATCAAATCAATCCTAAATTTTATTAATTTGATTATCAATAATATACAATAAATGTACGCGTTAATTATGGTTTATATTATAAACTACTCTATATTTGTGACATATTTATGAAGAGACATACACATTACATTCTGATCATAGGTTCTTTCCTTGCACTTACGATTTCGGCAACTGGACAAAGTAAGAAGTTCATTAAAGCAATGAAGAAAAACATAGTGCTTCTTGATTCAGCAAATACTGAAAAGGAATTTCTTTCCTGCGCCAGAAATTTTGAGAAAATGAAGGAGAAAGACAATTGGCTTTTAAATTATTATACAGGCATGAGTTACGCACTGGCAGCCACACAAAAAAACGAAGACAGTATAGCAGATGAGTATTGTGATGTAGCAGAACGCTTCATCAATAAAGCTGATTCGCTTAGTCCGGATAATTCTGAGATCTACGTTTTAAAAGCAATGCTGGCTACATCTCGCATCATGGCAGATCCAATGTCGCGCTGGATGCAATACGGAAAAAAATCCTATGATGCCACGCAAAAAGCAATGAGTCTCGATCCAAGTAATCCACGGCCTTATGTATACAAGGGTCAAAGTGCCTATTATACACCAGGAAATTTTGGAGGAGGATGTGAAAAAGCAAAGCCCTTAATGGAGACGGCACTTGAAAAGTTCAAGATTTTTAAGCCGGCATCAGAGATCCATCCGAATTGGGGTAAGAATGACGCGAATGAAATTATAAATGAATGCAATAAATAAAAATCATGAAACAAGAAGAAACTTTTAATCCACAGGAAAGCATGCAGGTGATAAGCAGCATGATCATTACTGCAAAGAACAAACTCGCAGATGATGGCTTTGCGCTCATTTTCTGGGGTTGGCTGGTAACACTCAGCGCTCTCATCCATTATTTCACCATTCTCCTGAATATTGATTATGGTTATTTCGTTTGGCCTGTACTCATGCCACTGGGAGGAATTGTTTCCGCCTACATTGGTTACAAACAAGGTAAAAAGAAAAAGGTGAAGACCTATATTGATACCTACCTGAGTTATTTATGGATAGCATTTGGTGTATCCCTGGCCATTACACTGATATTTATGCCATTACATGGTATCAAAACCACTTATTTCTTTCTGATGGTCCTTTATGGTATCGCCACATTGGTGAGTGGAGGTATCCTCAATTTTAAACCGTTGATTGTAGGAAGTATTTTTTCATTTATATGTGCTGTCGTTTCTGTATTTCTTGGCGAGAAGGAACAATTGCTGATCATTGCGATCGCGCTTATTTGTAGCTATATCATTCCGGGGCACATGCTCAGATCTAAATTTAAATCGCAAAATGTTTAAAGATCTAGATCCCATACTTCATTCACAATTGAGATTAGCGGTTATCTCTTTGCTAGTTTCCGTCAAAGAGGCAGAATTCACTTATCTCAAGGATCACACCCATTCTACAGCCGGCAATTTAAGTGTGCAGATACAAAAATTGAAAGATGCAGGATACATTGAAGTCGAAAAAAAATTCAAAGATAATTATCCGCAAACTCTTTGTCGAATCACAAATGAAGGATTGCAGGCCTTTGAAGTTTATTTTAAGAATATACAAGCGTATTTAAAACCAAAAAAATAGTAACTACATCACAATTTAAAATCAAAACAACTGATATGGAAAATTTACAAGATGAGAAGGAAAAGATGCTCTGGAAACAGGCAAAGAAAAGGGTAGGATTCAGAAATCACCTTTACATGTATTTACTTATCAATACTTTTTTCTGGGCCATGTGGTTCTTTACAGGAAGGGAAGAAGATGGTGAGCATGGAATTCCATGGCCTGTGTTCAGCAGTTTAGGATGGGGATTTGGTATCTTCTGGCATTTCATGGGTGCCTATGTTTTCAACGACAAAACATCGCAGGTAGAAAATGAATACAGAAAGTTGAAAGAGAAAAGTGGTCAATAAAAAAGCGATCAGTATAGACTGATCGCTTTTAAATTTAATTTTCGGTTTTATTCAAAGATCTTGAAGGCAACTGCACTCAGGTAACCTGCCAGTGTTGCTAATCCTACTACTTTTGTACCTCCTAAATGAACTGCTTCCGGAATCATCGTCTGTGCGATCATGGTCAACATAGCACCTGCAGCTAAGCCTTCAATCACAATTTCATACACATGTGGAATGCTGGAGCCGATGTAATATCCGGCAACAGAACC
>DAORJH010000013.1:0-15168 GCA_035438925.1 Bacteroidia bacterium
GGTAATGTTATAATTGGCTTTTTCGAAGACTTTCTTACTTTCTTTAAAGGAATGGTATCTGTATTATTCTGTGTATTCTGCTTGCCAGGATCTGTAAAAGGTACAACTTTTACCTTCTTGTTCTCTTCTTGTTTTTTGACCGAAGGGATTAATTTGTCGCTTTTCTTGGCAACTTGTTTAACTTTTACAGTTAACTTTTTTTCTTTTAAGCCGGGCCTTGCTTTCGTTGGAGTTTGCTTGCCTTTAACAGAAGCAACCTTACTTTTAGATTGCTTGCTTTTATTTGGGGAGGGTTGTTTTTTAACCGACTTTTTTTTTGCAGCTTTTTTGGCCATTAGTATTTTTCAATAATAAATTTTATCAAAACAAGAACCGGTAAGATCTCCAGACTGCAAAAGTAGGTAAAAATCTGCAAAAATCCTACTTTACCGTCGATAAAGGCAAATACAAGTCCTCTGTACCATTTAAATCCTTGCAGAGTAATAATTATTACAGTTGCTATTGACAAAAAAAGCAAATTATTAAACGGACTAAGTTCGGACAGGACCATGCAAGGAAACAAGAGTAATCCAAGGGTCTGCGTGATCATAAATGAACTGTAGGTGTATTCCGGGATTAATTTGTGATCGTCAATAAATAAGGTAAACATTCTTGATGCGCCGTTTCTAATACTAAAAACGGATACGGTTATTAGTAATATCAAACTAAATTGAACTAATGCCCCTTGCTCAACAAACACCAGTTTGAAAACCTGATTGAGCTTATAGATGTAGAATGAAAAATTGAAAAGAAAGAATATGCTGAGCGAAATAGCATATAGTTTGAAAGGATTATATTCATCCCTTTCCATTTGCCTTAATGTCTGCATGCTGAAACAGGACTGAACTACTTTCACCACCTGATTGAAAGAAGTTGTTTTAAGCAGAACCAGCAAGCCAAGCCCGGAAAGCATGAAAATTGAGGGCCATACCAAATCATAGGCGTTAACGGGTAAAGCCTCCTGATGTTGTCGTTGCAGAAGATGTTGATAGAATATATGTTCAGTATCGCCCGGGATCAAAATTACAAAGCAAAAACTCTGGAAATACTGAAGCCAAACTTAACCTGGCCATTTTTCCAGGAATCTGTGGTATACGGAATAAAATTATTTTCGATTAAGCCACTTGCATTGGTGAAGAAAAGACTGAACACATGTCCACCTGTTTCCAATTCGAAGCCAAGTGCCAATGGGTTAAAAGCGGATGGATTCTTTGTATAATACGAACTTGTGTTATAAAAATAATCGGCTATGATACACATCCTCTTTGTCAGTTTTAATCGACCTCCAACACCCATACTAAAAAATGCATTTTCATCAAGCGCATTGTTATCACTGTTACGTGCTTCTTTTATGAAATTCCTATGGAGGTAGCTTGGCAATAACTCTATTGAAAGCCAGTCGTTGAGTTTACTTGCGATAATGAGCTGGGTAAAATAATTGAAACGATGCAATTCATTGGTTTTAAAATTCGCATCCCTTATGATGCCTCCGTACATACTTGCCTCATCTGTTCTTGCGTGCGTATATCCCATATCGGCAAATAAAGCCACTGATACCGGCATCTTAAAATCGCTGGTTTGCTGAAGCAACCTCCATTTCAAACTTGCATCTGCTATTTTTCTCATTTTGCTTCTTCCAATACCTATCGTAATATTATCTGTCAAACCATAATCTAAACTTGTTCTGATATCGTTGGCGGCATCAAATCCAAGCCAGGATTGTCCCGTTTCGTTGATCGGATTAGAAAGGGTTTTATCATACAAGTTGCCAAAACGGTGACTGATCCTAAAGTCAAGATGTTTTCCTTTGACAGTTTCAATGGTTTGGGCGTTCCCCAATTTATACGTTTTAAAAGTGGCGAAAACCTTTTGAGCTTTCTTAGGCTGTCCTTCATCAACCAAACTTAAAAGATCTTCCTGAGCCTTAAAAGACTGAATGGCAAATAACAAGCCAAGGGCTAAACCCGTTCTGGTAATTAGTAGCATGTGGTTCTATTTTTTTTGAAAAGGTTCCAGTATACTGTTTAGAGTAACATCAACTACCTCCGCAATATTTTTTACATAAAGTGAAGGCACTTTGATATTATAATCTGCTACTTTCACCTTGAATTTTGAAGAAAGAGCAAGTTCTGTGCCCTTAACCGTTAGTGTTCCGTCGATCGTAACATCTTTTACTACTCCATGTATTTCCATTTTTCCCGTGACAGTCACTTTGTTCTCTCCGTCTTTGGTATAGTCCACTTTCTCATTGATCTTTCCTTTGAAAATTGAATTGGGGAACTTCTGACTCTCCATGTAATTTTCATTAAAATGCTCTTCCATTAATGAATTTTTAAACTTAAAGTTCTGTATGCTGATCCGCAATTGAATTTCACCTGACACCGTATTTAGAACTACCACAGCACCTTTGTTAACCGCCGTAATGTCTTCCAGTGGTGAAGATGAGAAAAAACTGATCTCGGTGCCTCCGTCCTTTGCTTTGAATATCTGTGCATTGGAATTGAAGACAAGAAGCATGATCAGAGAAAAATAAATAAGTCTTTTCATTCGATAGGTTTTAAGTTTTTACAGATAGGAACTTTATCAAATTTATAACAAATCGTTCAAATTGCAATCATTTAAAAATTTTTCTATCAACCTTGGAAAAGCAAATTTTGTTAATGCCTTCACGCTTGTCGTTCTCAAGGTTGCATCGTGTTTTCCCGTTCTTGTAAGGACGAAGAAACGAACCTGCAAGATCTGATGAGAAAGTATGTGTTTATAGACTTTGGAACTTGTAAGTAGCTTGGGATCCTTCCCGGTTTTTCGTGAGAAGGCTACTGAAGAAATAAGCAATTCAGGATCGGCTGCACTATCAGTTTCTATTAAAGGAAAGTCATATAAACCGGCCCAAATATCCTTCTCTTTTCGTTTGTTGATCAGAATCTTTTTCTCCTTGTCAAAAACAACCAGGTAATTCAAATGCCTCGTACGAACTCTGGTCTTCTTCTCTTTCACAGGAAACAAAGCGACTTTATGGCTTAAAAAAGCGGTGCAACGTGATTTGAAAATGCAACGACTGCAATCGGGCTGTATAGGCTTACAATACTGAGAACCAAATTCCATTATTGCCTGATTGTAAATGCCCGGTTCTTTGCTGTCTATCAATTGATCCGCTAAAGCCTGAAAATCGGATTTACCTTTTGCCGAATCAATTGGAACAGAGATGCCAAAAACTCTACTTAAAACCCTATACACATTCCCATCAACAACGGCTCTTTTTTCATTGAAAGCAAAGGAAGAAATTGCCGCGGCTGTATAACTACCAACTCCTTTTAGTTTTATAAGCTCACTATAGGAATCCGGAAAAATGCCATTCCTCTCTTTCATGATCTGTTTAGCAGAAGCATGCAGGTTTCGGGCACGGGAATAATATCCTAGTCCTTGCCACAACTTCAAGACCTTATCTTCCCTGGCCTGTGCCAGTTCTGCAATGCTTGGAAATGCTTCAGTAAAAGCATGATAATACTTTGTGCCTTGTTCTACTCTGGTTTGTTGTAAAATCACTTCAGATAGCCAGATTTTATAAGGATCTTTTATGCTTCGCCAGGGTAAGTCACGCTTATTTTGACGATACCAGGCCAGTAAACCTTTTGCAAACCATTGATCCATAATTAATTGTTAAAAGTACGTCCTTTTAAGAAAATCCTAAAAAAATTTCTGATTCTTAATTTTAATAGTATCTTTGCCTCCCATTTTAATGTACAAACTACTGATTTTAAATATATTGTAACATGACTAAAGCAGACATCGTAAACGAGATCTCAGAAAAAACAGGAATAGAGAAAATGACCGTTCAAGCTACTGTTGAGGCTTTTATGAAAACCATTCGTAATTCAATGGTAGACGGAAAGAATGTTTATCTACGTGGATTCGGAACTTTCGTAGTAAAAAAACGTGCTGAAAAGATCGGCCGTAACATTTCAAAGAACACAACGGTTGTAATTCCTGCACATTATGTTCCGGCATTTAAACCGGCAAAAACTTTCAGCGATAGAGTGAAAAGAAATGTGAAGACAGCTGAACCTGAACCAAAAAACAATGATTAATACAAATGAGCGCTAAGCAAACAAAGGTATTATTTGTTGCCTGCGCCCTTTTATTATCCGTTCTTTTATTTATTGCCCCTAAAACTGCAAATGATTCGCAAAAAAAAGCGAGTCGTGATCAAAACACAGAAACTGTTTCAGAAAACAACACGGCCAACGTTGAGGTTTACTTGAAACTTGCTTTAAAAAATCTGGAACCAAAACTCGCAAAGGAACTTGATCAATATCAAAAAGGAAATAAGACAGACAGTTTGATCTCCTTTTGGGACCGATCAAGAAGGCCTGATCTAGCGGCCCACTTCACTGAAGAAATTGCGAAAAGATCTCCAAGTGCACAGGCCTGGATAAAAGCAGGAGAACGTTATTTCTATGCTGTTCAGTTTACTCAGGATCAAACAGAGATCCCACTTCTTTACAAATGTGCATTGCGATGTTATTCCAAAGGATTGAAAATGGATCCGAAGAATGTTGATGCAAAAGTGATGCTAGCGAGTTGTTATGTGGAAGGAACAAGCGATCCGATGAAAGGAATTAGTTTGCTTCGTGAAGTTGAAAAGACAGACAGCAATAACATCAAGCTGCAACTGAATTTCGCTTTCTTTTCTATGAAAAGCGGACAACTGGATAAAGCCATTCAGCGTTTTGAGAAAGTGCTGCGTATTGACAGCAATTACATTGAAGCGTATTTGCACATTGCAGACGCCAACGAACAAAGGGGAAAAACAGAATTAACGATCAAAGCACTTGAAAAGTACGGAGCCAAAACCGGTGACCCTACTGCCAAAGCCGAGATCTATAAATACATAGAGCAGTTGAAGAAAAGGTGAGGTAAAAAAAGAGGATTTCACAAAAAAACAAGGATTAAAAATTATAAATAAAAAAATTTATGCCAAGCGGAAAAAAAAGAAAGAGACATAAAATGGCGACTCACAAGCGTAAAAAACGTCTTCGTAAGAATCGTCATAAGAAAAAATAATCAGTTCGCCTGATCATTTATTCTAATTAACGGATGGCACAGGCCATACCGTTGTTTGCATTTGCACTAATTTAAACGCCACTTTATGATCGACTTAACAGTTCGTTGTATGAAAGGTGTAGCTATTAATTAAAAATTTTGAAGCGTGAATTACGAGTTAATTATTAATTCCACGCCAAGCGAAGTTGTCATTGCTCTTCTAAGTGATAAAAGACTTGTTGAGCTGCATAGGGAAAAGAACAATTCCCGATTTTCAGTTGGCGATATTTACCTTGGCAGAGCCAAAAAGGTAATGACCGGTCTCAACGCCGTGTTTGTAGACGTAGGTTACGAAAAAGATGCGTTTTTACATTATCTTGATCTCGGCCCTCAGGCAAAATCACTTATCAAATATGTAGAGCAAACGCAGGCCGGAAAACAAAACGTGGGTAACCTCATGTATTTTAAAGGGGAGCCCGATATCAAAAAAGACGGAAAGATCAATGATATTATAAAGTCCGGACAAAATGTATTGGTTCAGGTTGCCAAAGAACCGATCAGTGCGAAAGGACCAAGGATCACCACTGAGATCAGTTTGGCAGGAAGATATCTCGTACTAATTCCTTTTGCAGATAAAATTTCAGTTTCGTCCAAGATCCGCAACAATGATGAGAAGCATCGTCTGAAAGATCTGATGCAATCCATTAAACCAAAGAATTTCGGAGTGATCGTTCGTACTGTTGCTGAAAACAAAAGTGTGGCGGAATTAGAAGGAGATCTGAATGATCTCATCAAAAGATGGGAAGAATCGCATCAGATGCTGAAAACTTCAACTCCCCCTACCCGTTTATTAGGTGAAGTTGACAGAACGAATGCCATTCTTCGTGATTTTTTAAATGCTTCTTTCAATGCCATTCATGTAAACGATCAAAAAACATACGATGATCTTCATACCTACATGAAGAGTATTGCGCCTGACCGTTTAGATATTCTGAAATTATATACCGGGAAGTCTCCAATATTCGATGCTTTCGGAGTAGAAAAACAGATCAAAAGCTTGTTCGGAAAAACCGTCCATATGAAAAGTGGCGCTTATTTGGTGATCGAACACACCGAAGCTCTGCATGTATTTGATGTGAACAGTGGCAATCGTGCAAAAAGCGACAATACCCAGGAACAAAATGCACTGGAAGTGAATATTGAGGCCGCAAAAGAAGTTGCCCGTCAACTGAAGCTGCGTGATATGGGTGGAATAATAGTAGTGGATTTCATTGACCTTCACGGACAGGAGAACCGAAAGCTATTATTTGATACGCTCAAAGAGGAGATGAAAGGCGACAGAGCCAAACACAACATCCTCCCTCCAAGTAAATTTGGTTTGATACAGATCACGCGTCAGCGATTAAGACCTGAAGTGAATGTTGAGGTTTTGGAAACCTGTCCAAGTTGTGGTGGCACCGGATTGGTACAGCCTACACTTCTTTTCGTAGATCAGATCGAGAACAACTTGCGCTACATCATCAAAGATCAAAATCAAAGTAAGATCACTTTACAGTTACATCCCTATATTGAAGCATACATTAAAAAAGGTGCTTGGTTCAAATCAATGCAATGGAAATGGTATTTTGAATTCAAACAATGGATCAAGATTCAGCCAATGTCAGCATTCGGAATTATGGAATACAAGTTCTTCAATGCTGCAGGAGATGAGATCGTAGTTTAGTCTATTTTCTTAGTACTTTATTTTAATTCGCCATTGTTGAGCAGTGGTTAAAATCTGATTCTACTTGCCTACGGATCTGTTAAATCAGGTATTTTCTAACTCATCTATCAAACAATGCCACTTATCTCTTCTTTTTATCAGCATGTGCCCGGTTAATAATAATTGGTCGCTTTTCATCGTAAACAAGTCAAATTAGTACTAATTTAGCTCTCTGAATTTACACCCCCTCATGGGACAAAACGGAAACGGCCACCATCACAAACTCACTCTTGGAGGCCTTATTGTTACACTTGGTATTATCTATGGCGATATAGGTACCTCACCCTTGTATGTACTCAAAGCAATTGTTGGGGAAGATGCAATTGATGCTTCGCTTGTAAAGGGTGCCATTTCTGCGATATTCTGGACCTTAACTTTACAAACTACTTTTAAATATGTAATACTTACTTTAAGAGCTGATAATAAAGGTGAAGGTGGAATATTTTCACTTTATACCTTAGTAAAAAGGTCTAAACACAAATGGTTGGTAGTTCCTGCTATCATTGGAGGATCCGCCTTGTTAGCCGATGGAATTATTACACCACCCATTTCTGTTGCTTCTGCAGTTGAAGGGGTCAGAAGTTTAAGTCCGGGAATAAAAACCGTACCCATCGTTATCGGAATCATTTGCTTACTTTTTTTCATACAACAATTCGGAACAAAATGGGTGGGCCGTTTTTTTGGACCGATGATGCTGATTTGGTTCGGAATGCTCGGTGTCCTCGGCATTATGAATATTCCTTGCAGCTGGAGCATACTTGAAGCTTTCAATCCTTATTACACCTATAAACTCTTGCAAGCTCATCCTTCGGGAATTCTGATCTTAAGTTCTGTTTTTCTTTGTACAACAGGTGCTGAAGCATTATACAGCGACTTGGGTCATTGCGGCAAATCAAATGTCAGAGTGAGTTGGATCTTTGTAAAAACAATGTTGGTATTGAATTATTTTGGTCAAGGTGCTTGGTTGATCTGTCACCAGGGGCAAACCTTGAATGGAGGAAATCCGTTCTATTTGATCATACCAGAATCATTTATGATTCCGGGTGTGATCATTGCCACCTGTGCTGCCATCATTGCCTCTCAAGCACTCATTTCAGGATCCTTTACCCTAATTAACGAAGCCATGCGACTTGATCTTTGGCCTAAGGTTAGAGTGAAATATCCAAGTGACTTAAAAGGACAAATTTATATCCCATCGCTTAACTGGTTGTTATTGATCGGTTGTGTAGGAGTTGTATTGTATTTTCAGGAATCCAGTAATATGGAAGCTGCCTACGGACTGGCTATCATCCTTTGCATGATCATGACCACTTTCTTATTGAATTTTTATCTCAGGCGTAAACGCTTCAATCCGATCTTAGTCACATTTATCATTTCCTTTTACTTAATTGTTGAGCTTTCCTTCTTCTATGCCAACATGAGCAAATTCAAGAACGGAGGCTGGATCACTTTATTGATCGCAGGTTCATTGATGACCATTATGACCGTTTGGCTTCTTGCCAAAAAGATAAGAAAACGCTACACCGACGAGGTAAAATTAGATGATTATAAAAAATTCCTTATCGATCTCAGTAATGATGAATCCATACCAAAGTATGCAACCCATTTGGTATACCTCACATCAGTGAACGATCCCACAATGATCGAACAAAAGATCATTCACTCTATCCTTCAAAGAAGACCAAAAAGAGCTGACATCTATTGGTTTGTGCATGTGGATGTAATGGATGAACCTTACCTGATGGATTACAAAGTTACACATATAGGAGAGGATGATATAATACGAATTGATTTCAGACTTGGCTTCAGGGTGGCACCTAAGATCAATTTGATGTTCAGAAAGGTAGTGGAGGATCTGGTACTGAATAAAGAAGTAGATATACGCAGCCGTTACGAATCCCTTCAAAGAAACAATATCAGTGGCGACTTTAAATTTGTGGTGGTTGAAAAATACCTGAGTTACGACAATGAATTGCCGATCTTTGAAAAGATCATCATGGAAATTTATCTTTTCCTAAAACATGTGAGTTTGCCTGAATCAAGAGCGTTTGGTTTGGATAGCAGTTCTGTTAAGATCGAAAAATTCCCCTTAATTCTGAAGCCGCCTACCGGAATTAATCTGAAACGGATAAATTAATCCACAAAAAAGTAACAGTCAGTTTTCCCTTCGATACTTAGACTATCTTTATCCTTTACTTTTTTAAAATGAGTACATCTAAGACCATCAAAAGCGCATTGGTATCCGTTTACTATAAGGATAACCTGGAACCAATTATAAAGAAGCTCCATAGTTTAGGCGTGAAATTATATAGTACCGGCGGTACTCTTTCCTTTATTGAGAAACTGAATATTCCGGTAACAGCTGTTGATTCGGTCACTTCCTACCCTGAAATTTTCGGAGGAAGAGTCAAAACATTACATCCTGCAATTTTCGGAGGAATCTTGAATCGCAGAGAGAACGAAAGTGATGTGAAAGAAAAAACACTTCACAAGATACCTGACATTGATCTGGTGATCGTTGACCTTTATCCATTTGAATCTACAGTTGCCAGTGGCGCAACAGAACAAGAAATCATTGAGAAAATAGACATCGGTGGAATTTCTCTTATCAGAGCGGCCGCTAAGAATTTTAATGATGTTGTGATCGTTTCATCTAGAAATGATTATTCCGATCTTCTTGCGTTACTTGAAAGCAAGAATGGAAAAACAGAACAAAGCGACAGAAAAAGATTTGCAGCGAAAGCTTTTGCAACGTCCTCTCACTACGATACTGCCATATTCAATTATTTCAATCGTACAGAAGAATTACCACTTTTCAGACAAAGCGTACAGCCGTCACAGATCCTACGATACGGAGAAAATCCACATCAGAAAGGAACTTTTTTCGGTGAGCTGGATAAAATGTTCACCAAGTTGAATGGAAAAGAACTTTCTTACAATAATCTACTGGATGTGGATGCGGCAGTTAATTTAATTGCAGATTTTGAAGAACCAACATTTGCCATTCTAAAACACAACAATGCCTGTGGAGTAGCTTCACGCAAAACCATACATCAAGCCTATGTAGATGCACTTGCAGGAGATCCAACCTCTGCTTTTGGCGGTGTGTTGATCGCAAATAGAAATATTGATATCGAAACAGCAACAGAAGTGAATAAACTTTTTTGCGAGGTGATCATTGCTCCGGGTTATAATGCCGATGCACTTGAATTGATCAAATCAAAACCAAATCGAATCATCCTCATTCAAAATAAAGTTGAACTGGCCAAAAAATCATATCGAACATTATTGAATGGTGCGATCGAACAGGATAAGGATCTTAAAACTGAAACAGAAGCAGATCTCAAAACAATAACAACAAAATCACCTAGCAGCTCCGAAATAAAAGATCTGTTATTCGCCAACAAACTTGTGAAACATACCAAATCCAACACTATCGTTTTCGCGAAGAATGGACAATTATTGGCAAGCGGTACCGGACAAACATCAAGAGTTGATGCACTAAAACAAGCTGTTGTTAAAGCGCAGAATTTTGGATTTGATCTGAATGGAGCTGTGATGGCTAGCGATGCCTTCTTTCCATTTCCGGATTGTGTTGAATTGGCGCATAAAGCCGGAATTACAGCTGTGATACAACCCGGTGGTTCTATCAAAGACAAGGAAAGTATTGATTACTGTAATAAAGCCGGCATGAGCATGGTAATGACAGGGATCAGACATTTTAAACATTGATCGGCAAACACGATTTTTTATCTTTCTTTAACTGAAAACGATCCCCTATAAACGGGGATTCTACTCAATTTCACGGTTGCACAAGCTGTTTTTGTTTAATTTTGAATATGCCATCAACCAATCCGGTAGAAACACGTATTGCCACTATTCTAAAAGATAAGAATGGTATTTTGATCATCACCATGAAGAATTGTGGACTGGTAGATGAATTTGATGTCATTGATATTAATTTGGTTTTACGTCACCTCTCTGAAAAAAATCCAAGCTACAAATTACTTGATGCTAGAGCAGAATGGAGAATGGATGCAAAAGCAAAGGAAAGAGCTAATTTGGAGGATTCAACTTCTAAGACTAGGGCAAGAGCCGTTGTCGTTTCCGGAATTGTGAAAGCCACTCTTATCAAGTTTCTTCAGAGTTTCAGTAAGAAAGATTATCCCCAAAAAACATTTACCGATTGGGATGAAGCCTATGAATGGCTTTTGAAAATAAAATCGGAGCAATGATCTTCTCTGTTATTTCCTAATACAACCATTCACGATCTCGATCTCATCACCATCTTTCAGCATTCTTTCTTCGCAGGAAGTGTAGAACAAACATTGCGTCTCTTTTCCTTTGATCGTGACACTTCCCTTCTTTCCTGCCTTAAAGATCACTTCCTTCACTTCTCCGTCTATCATCACTTTTAATTTTACTTCCGTCTTATCAAGGTTCTTATACTTGATGGTGATGTTTGAAAATAAGTGAGCCGATACGAGGAGGAAAAGTAGACAGATGATTTTTTTCATATCTCTAATTTAAACTCTTCACAAAAGTATCTTTTGACTTAAGATGAAAACTTATGAAGAGGGGTCTGTCAAAAATCAAGTGCCTGTAAAATGTCATTCAGAATATCCTCCCGGTGTTCTAGTCCGATGGAAATGCGTATAAGTCCCGGACCGATTCCAACGGCAAGTCGGTCTTCTTCGCTTAACTTACAATGGGTAGAAGAAGCAGGATGTGTAGCAATGCTACGTGTATCCCCAAGATTTGGTGAGATCTTGATCATTTTAAGGCGATCCATGAATTTTATTCCTGCCTCCAATCCACCTTTCACACTAAACGTTACAATACCTCCCCCTGCTTTCATTTGCTTGATCGCTATTTCGTATTGTGGATGAGACTTAAGAAAAGGATATTTGATCGAATCCAGTTTTGGATGTTGTTCCAGCTTTTGCGCAATATACAATGCATTTTCACTGTGTCTTTCCATTCGGATCGTTAAGGTTTCCAAACTTTTGCTCAAGATCCATGCATTGAAAGGAGACAAGGAAGGGCCGGTGATCCTCGCAAACAAATAGATCTCCCTTACCAATTCTTTTTTTCCGACAACAACACCTCCCAGCACTCTGCCCTGTCCATCCATGTACTTAGTAGCGGAGTGAACAACAACATCAGCTCCGTACTTAATCGGTTGCTGTAAATAGGGTGTGGCGAAACAATTATCTACTATGATCAGTAAATTATTTTTCTTAGCAATTCGCTGTATCACTTCCAGATCGATGACTTCGATTCCTGGATTCGTTGGTGTTTCCAGATAAATGATCTTTGTATTGGGCTTGATCAAATCCGTTATTCCTTCGGGATTCTCGGCCTTAAAATAAGAATGTTCAATCCCCCATTTCGGGAAATATTTAGTAAAGATCGCATGCGTTGCGCCAAAAATAGAAGAGCAAGCGATCACATGATCTCCGCTTTTCAATAATGCAGCCAGTGAGGAATAAATGGCCGACATGCCGGAAGAAGTTGCAATGCCTGCCTCTGCTCCTTCTAATAGACAAACCTTGTTGACAAATTCATCTGTATTTGGATTGCTGTACCTCGAGTAAATAAAATCATCCGTCTCTTCTGCAAAAGCAGCGCGCATATCATCCGCCGTATCAAAAATAAAACTCGTGGTCTGAAAAATCGGAGTCGAATGTTCATTGTAATTCGTTCTCTCCGTTTGTGCTCTAATGGCAATGGTTTCGAATTGTTTCTCTTTCATAGAATTAAATTCCGTTAATACTTAATTTGTGTGTGATCTTTGCAGTCGGCTCCAATGTTTTTGCTACTGAACAATATTTATCCAGTGAAAGTTGAATAGCTTTCTCAGCCTTCGATCGATCTACTTCACCCTTTATTTTAAAATGAAGTTCAATGTTTCGGAATAAAGAATATTCTTCCACTTTTTCTCGATCTCCATTCACTTCCACTTCAAAACTTTCGACTGTTTGTTTTTGCTTTTTCAGGATCAAAAGGATATCAATGGTGCTGCAACCTCCGAGTGCGGAAAGTAAAAGCTGCATGGGCCTGAATCCACTTTCTTCACCACCGGCTTCTCTGGAAGCATCCATGATCAGTTCATTCCCGCTTTCATTCTTAGCAAGCATCCTGAACTTATCATCACTTCGTTTAATTTCGATCTTCATATCAATCAGCGAATTACTTCTATTAAATGTTTTACCTTTTCGTTCTTATTTATTCCCTGATCAGCAAGTTCCACCTTATCGCTCAATAAAGCAACAAATAATTTATTCTCAAGAATAAGATCCTTGTGATCGATCAGTGTTTGCAATTTGATCTTTCCTGTGATATAATTGTAATCACCTCCTGTGTATTTTTCCTTTACTTCTTCAAATCGTATCAATTTAGCCTGTTCCGATGTTCTGTATCTGAAATAAACCTCAAGTATGACATCATTGGTAAACCCGGCAGGATGTTGCTGGTGATGCTTCTTGTACTCGTAGGAATAACCATAGGACAAAGCAGAAACATCGGAAAGCACAGCTGCCCCGGTTGGATAGGATCCCGCACCTCTGCCTTGTAAAAACTGATCGCCGGAGAATTTCCCTTCGAGAACCACCCCGTTGAATTCATTCTCCACATTGAACAAAGGATCCGTACTTTTTACGAAACGTGGCAAAACAAAAATACTGATCTCATTGCTTTTCAATCGTTGAATAACAGGCGTTAACTTGATCTTAAAATCCTTTTCGCCTGCATATTTCACATCCTGTGTATCCAAACCGGTGATTCCAATATTAAGTACTTCCTCGGCCGGCACGATCAGTCCAAATGCATGCAAGGCAATGATAACAGCCTTGAATTTAGCATCGAAACCTTCTACATCATTTGTCGGATCACTTTCAGCAAATCCTTTTTCCTGCGCTTGCTTTAAAGCCTCTGCATAACTTATTTTTTCATTGATTGTCTTAGAAAGGATATAATTTGTCGTGCCATTGAATATACCTGATACATTCAGGATCTCTTCATTATCAAAATATTCCTCCAATGTTCTGATGATTGGAATACTTCCACAGGCAGATCCTTCATACAGGAGGGAAACTTTATATTCTCGCTGTATATCATATAACTCTTTCAGGTGCAGCGCAAGCATTTTCTTGTTGGCAGTCACAACATTCTTGCCACGCTTCAAAGCTTCGCTTACAATACTGAATGCTTCTTTCGCATCATCGATCAGCTCAACCACAATGTCAATTTCACTGTCATTTAGAATATCCCATTTGTCATAAGTGATCAATTCGCTTTTCACATCCCTTGATTTGCTTCTGTCTTTTACGCAGATCTTTGAAATGTCGGCTTTAAAGCCGGTACTGTTATTCAATACGTGATACAAGCCTTTTCCTACGCATCCAAATCCGAATAATCCTATTTTTAATTTTTTTGCCATTTTAAATTGCTATTAGATTTTTATTTATACTCAGTTTATGTTTTTTATTATAAAATTTTGTGATCACTTCCGTCAGTTTTTTAGTCTCGATCAAAAAACCGTCATGTCCATAAAATGAATCGATGATACTTAATTCTGCACCGGGAATATTTTCTGCAATGAATTCCTGTTCAGCCGAAGGAAAAAGCAGATCGCTGCTGATTCCAATGACCAATGTTTTTGACTTCAACGATTGAAGTGCACGCTCAACGGAAATTCGGGCGCGACCAAGATTATGCGAATCCATTGCGCTTGCTAATGTAACATAGGAATATGCATTAAAACGATCAACCAGTTTTTTACCCTGATAGCGCTGGTAGGATGCTGCGTTGAAGTCATTCAGTTTTTCATCGTGCTTTTCATGCTGACTGTTATTATACGTATGATGATTCCTGTAGCTAAGCAAGGCAATGCTTCTTGCTGCAGCAAGTCCTTTTTGACCTCCGTCTTCTGAATTGGAATAATACGTTCTGTCGGCTTTGATCGCTAAGCGCTGACTTTCGTTGAAGGCAATTCCCCATGGTGAGTGTTTCGCGTTCGTAGCAATTACAATTGCGTTCTGAAAAAGATCAGGCTTCGTCACATTCCATTCAAGGACTTGTTGGGCTCCCTGAGAGCCACCAATGATGGTGTGAATGGATTCAATATTCAAATGTTCGCGAAGTAATTCGTGTGCATTCACCATATCGCGAATGGAGATCTCAGGAAAATAACTGAACCATGGATTTCCCGTATACTCATTTACAGTTAATGGTCCGGTTGTTCCATAGCAAGATCCTAGATTATTTGCGCAAATGATGAAATGTTCCTTCGGATTGTAAAGATCATTTTCTCCGAACAAACC
>DAORJH010000014.1:0-5798 GCA_035438925.1 Bacteroidia bacterium
ATAATACGAATGTAAACTGTTTTTTCACCTGATTTAGCGATCTTATTCTCGCCTAAACTAAAGCTCACCTTGATCTTTTGTGCCTTTCTTGCTTTGGTGGTCTCAACTTCCTTTTTACCACCTCTTTTATAATAAACAGCTTTTGCGCTGATGTTGAAGCAAGAAAGTACGCTGCCCTTTGCAATGGTACTTTTCAATTCTTCCTTTTCCTTTTCCAACTCATCCTGCTTCTCCTTTTCCTTATCCAGCTGTTTCATGACTGATTTTTTCTCAGCCACCAATGTTTGATTCAGCGTATTGAGTGAGTCGATGGTTCTTACAAATCCTTTCATGATGGCTCGTAAGGATTCTGTTTCTTTTCTTAACTGCCCTATGATGTAGGCATCTCCTTTGTGTTTTTCCGCTTGTTTGATCAACTCTTCAATGCGCGCTTTCTTTTCTTCAATATCCTTGGCCAGAAACTTATCATTGGTTTGCAGCGTTTCAAATTCCCTCTGCAATTCCATCAGGTCCGTTTTAACGTTATCTCGCTCAATGATGATCTTTTCTGTGATGATCTTTTGTTCAACGATCTTGTTCTTCTCAGTGAATAAAAGCCATCCGGTGATACCGTTGGTGCACATGAGTAAAAGTATGATCAGCCATAAGAAAATGGCTCTTCTTTTCCTTTTTTTATTTTCTTCGGATTGATTCACATAACAAAAATACTTACAAAAAACAGTACATTCGCTTAAAGGTAATGGCACTTATTAACGATTTCATGTCATTAATTTACCCACGTCTTTGTGAGGCTTGTGGGGTGAACCTGTTTGGCCATGAAAAACACCTGTGCAATCTCTGTAGAGTGAATTTAAGAAGAAGCAATTATCATTTTTCTGAAAACAATCCCATCTCACTTCTGTTTGCCGGAAGGATACCCGTAAAGCAGGCATCCGCTTTTTTACTTTTTGAAAAGAGTGGCAAGGTGCAGAATATACTCCATTCCATAAAATACAATGGCAACAAAGAACTGGCCGTTTTAATGGGTATCCTGTACGCTGAAGAATTGATCAAGGGCGCAGCATTTCCGGAGATCACGAAAATCATTCCCATACCCCTTCATCCTGCAAAGCTAAAACAAAGGGGATTCAACCAAAGTGAGTATTTTGCAAGGGGGCTAAGTAAGGGATTGAATAAACCCCTTAACACTTCTTCTATTATCAGGGTGAAGGAATCATCTACACAGACAAAAAAAAAGAAATTTGAAAGATGGGAGAATGTTGAAGGAATATTTGAGCTTGTAAAGAAAGAAGATCTGAAAGGCCAACATATATTATTGGTAGATGATGTGATAACAACCGGAGCTACGCTGGAATCGGCATGGACTTGCTTAAAAGAGGTTGAAGAGCTAAGCATTTCAATTGCTTCGATCGCTTTTGCAGAAAAAAGATAAGAATGGAGGGCTACTTGTCTTTGTAGATCAGCATATTGATCTTACCCTTTGTTGGAATAGAATTATCACTAAGCGAGACAACAAAAGGTTTTCTCTCTCCTTCAAAACAATTGTAAACGATATACCCCTTGTCTTCTGTTGGATTCGGCAGTTTGTTGGCGTAATAATCCTTAATGTCGCAGAAAAGGTAAGAGGTAAGTTCCAGATCATCACTGTTGATTTGCACGTTGATCTCCTCCAGACTATCGTTTGTTAGGGTGTATTCGATCGAATAATTTGTAAGGGAATCGGTTTTGTATTCAAAATAAAGATGGCCCGGGCTTTTTTCAATTGGAGCAATGCCTTCTGTCTTTTTTATCTGTTCTGAATTACTATTCAGATTCAGGCCCCTGAAGACACCTTCTTTTGTGCGAATGATCTCGTCCAGTAAGGGATGAAATCCTTCAAATACCCTGGGTTTGGTAACCGGGACTTCCTTCACTTCAGGTTTACAAGCGAAGAGAAACGTCAATAGGACGAATGCAATAACAGTTATTTTGCCTGGCTTTACCAAATCAATATCAAATGTAAGCAAATTAAAAAGCAAGAAATAAGTAAATAAACCTGAGTAACTAACATTCAGTAGCCTATAAAATTGTGTTGAACAGGGCATTTTTCCCTTTCTATTGCTTATTTTTAGTATTCGATTATGAGAATTGCAGCGTTAAAGTCAGGAAATAAAAGCCGGAAAAGGTATTTTCTTTTGACCCTACTTTTTGGACTTTTTTTAGCCACGACGGCCCAGAAACCTGCTAAAAAAGAGGCTCAATTACTGATCGATAAAACCCTCACATTTCTTAAAACTTCGGATGAGGCTGCTTTCATTCAACTATGGCATGCCAAGAACGAAAATGATCCGGAACAACAGATCCCATTTGGAATCACAGAGATCAAAGAGCATTTTAAGGAAATGAAAGTGTTCCTGGATACCGTTCTGAGCTCGAACAAAAGTCCGGATAAGGTTATAATTGAGAAGTTAAGTTCGGTTGAGAGCAGGGAATTCAACGCAAAATACAAGCTACGGGCAAGTTTCTTCTTTTCTGATGTGTATACCAAAGAGATAAGTTTTTATCTTGTTTATCTGAATGACAAATGGGCGTATAAATATGCCCCTGATTACACCATTATACAGGGACATTGAGGTTCCTAAGCCCTTTCCGGACTTCTAAAATAAGGGCAAATTGAACATAATAAAACCTTAAATTTATCGTTTAAGAATTGGATCGGATCAGAGAGATGAAAAAACTGCTAATTTGTATTATTACCTTCTTTTGCATACAAGTGTATGCTCAGGTAGGACCCTATTCCTGGCAGGATCATTTAAGTCTAAATTCCGCAAACACCCTTGCTAAATTCAAGAACCGTATCTATGCTTCCAATTACAATGGCCTGCTGGTATTTGATCTGGAAGAGGAATCAGGAAAAAGATTGAATAAGATCAATGGATTGAGTGACGTTGGTATTCGTTTACTTAGAACAAATACTTACAATAATAAACTCCTGATCATCTACGAAAATGCGAATATTGATATTATTGACAATGATGATAAGATTCACAATTTCCCAGACATTAAGATCAAAACCATTAACGGCAAAAAGGGTGTGAACGAAGTTTTCTTTGTCGGTAACCTGGCCTATCTGGCAACCGGATTAGGGATCATCGTTTTTGACACTGATAAACTGGAAATAAAAGATACGTATGTGATTGGGCCGAACGGAACGAATCTGGAAGTATATCAGACTGCAATGAATGACTCACTAATTTTTGCTGCAACTCCTGCCGGATTATACCGATCCAATTACAAGAAAAAAATTCTTAACAATTACAGTAACTGGTCCATCGTGTCCCAGGTTCCAAATGGAATCTACAGTGGAGTCATACGCGTACAGGATAAAATTCTGGCATCGTATTCCCCCTCCAAATTAAACCCTGAAATGCTGATCGATACAATTTACTGGCTGAAGAACAATGTTTGGGAACGATTTACTCCACCTTCACCCAACATCATTCATAAGCTTTCGTATGTTGATGGAAATTTATTTGCCGTGATTGCACAATTTGGCCCCCTGGTGATCGATGTCAACACTAAACTTTCTCAGGTATACATCACAACCTATAATGGGAATGAGTACCAGCCAAAAGACATTATCTTTTTTACAGACAAGACCAATTACCCTTCTTATTGGATAGCAGATAAAAAGTTCGGGCTTTTTCAAACCTATGGGTATCATCCCTTTTATACACAGAATTTAAAATCAATAAACGGAACAAATAAAAGTCTGGTAAGTAATATTGATATAGATAAAGGGGAAGTGATCGTTTCGCCTTCTTATCCGAATGATGGTGGAGGTACAGATTTGAATATTGAGGGGATCAACCATTACCGAAACAATACATGGGAGTATTTTAATTCTTTAAGTTTTACGAATCAGTACATTTACGATTTCAATTTTGTACTTTTTGACCGAAAAGATCATTCGCGTATCTGGGCCAGCTCATGGAGTTCGGGACTGTGCGAATTCAGAGATCATAAACTGGTGAATATTTATAACACCACGAACAGCACATTAAAAGAAGTGGTTGCGGATCAGATCCGGATAGGAGGGCTTTCAATGGACAAAGATGGCAACCTCTGGATCGCAAACAGTGACGTGAAGGATTATATTGCTGTGAGAAAAGCGAACGGGACTTTTGCATCTTTTAATATGGGAGCCACACGTTTTACCAGAAAATTAATGGTAGACAGAAATAATTATGTGTGGGCATTGCATGAGAGAGATGCAGGGATCACCGTTTATAAACATGATAATTTCACCAATTCGGTTCCAAAGCTATTAACCAAAGATGCAGGTAACGGAAATCTTCAGTCGAATTCAGTTTATTCGATCGCAGAGGACAAGGATGGAAAGATCTGGGTGGGAACGTCAGAAGGCATTAGGGTGTTTTATAATCCGGAGACCGTTTTCAATGCTAGTGGTTTTGATGCTGAGCCGATCAAGATCGTGCAAGATGGAAATGTGGAGTTGCTTTTGGAAAAGGAAACAGTTACCTCAATTGTAGTGGACGGTGCTAATAACAAATGGGTGGGAACACTCACAAGTGGCATTTATTGTTTCAATCCTGATGGACAAAGACAACTTTATCATTTTACGAAAGCTAACAGTCCGCTCTATTCCGACAATATTGTTGCAATCAATTACGATCCTGTTTCCGGGGATGTTTTTATAGGAACCGATCTTGGCTTACAGTCCTTCAGAAGCGGGATCATTGAAGGCGCTGAAAATTACAATGACATCTACGCTTTTCCGAACCCGGTTAGACCAACTTATAAGGGAAGTGTATTTGTAAAAGGATTAATGGATGAATCAATCGTGAAGATCACGGATGAAAGTGGAAATCTTGTCTGGGAAACAAAATCACAAGGTGGCCAGATCGAATGGAATGTAAAGAATCTTTCGGGTGCAAGAGCAGCTTCAGGTGTTTATGTTGTTTACGCCATGGTTCCTAATGGTGAAATGAAGGCTGTTACAAAAGTTTTGGTTGTCAATTAATGCGCATCTCTGATAAGGCTATTGTTTTACAGGCGATCCGTTACGGAGACAGAAAATACATTCTTAAATTATATACTCGCGATCACGGATTGCTTTCTGTATCTGCTGTTACAGGAAGTTCAGCTAAGTCAAAACTAAAACCGGCCATGATCCTTCCTTTGAGTTTACTTGAGATAGAACTCATCATGAAGCAAAACAAAGAGGTGCAGCAACTCAATGAAGCTTCTTGTTATTATATCAGTGAAAATATTCCGGGCAACATGGCCAAGCTGGGAATCGCTCAATTTGTGAATGAGATCATAATCAAAACTTGCAAAGAACACTCCGCCAATCATTCGCTTTTCGATTTTATTGAATCATTTTTAAAATACCTCAATGAATGCGATGATGGTTATAACAATCTGCACATCTATTTTCTGATGGAAATGTGCAGGTATCTGGGAATAGAACCAAACAATAATTATTCTCAATCGGAATCTTATTTTGATGTTCGAGAAGGTAAATTCTCATCTATGCAGCTTCCTTTTCCTCTGGGTCTTGATAAACCGGCATCCTCGTTACTTAGCAAAACCATTGAAGCGGATCTGACGAAGATAAAGTTAAGCAAAGAGGAAAGAAATCAATTACTGGAAATTCTACTCGCTTATTTTCAAATGCACATTCCCGGCTTCAGTACTCCTAAAAGTCACACTGTGTTAAAGGAAGTTTCAAATGCTTAGGTTCAATAATCTCTGTATGTATTCCAGAAACCTGATTTGATCCCAAAGTAGATATA
>DAORJH010000014.1:5808-14893 GCA_035438925.1 Bacteroidia bacterium
TCTCAATATTATTCTGCACTCTTTGCATGATGCCTGCCTCAACTCTAAGATTCATATCCGGTATAAGGAAATAACTGCATTTGAGATCCAGATGATAGTAATTGTTCTGTACGCCCTGCGCTGTGTAATGTCCATATTCATATGGTCGGGTGGTGTAACTCAGAAAAATATTCTGTCCCATATTGGTACTGGTATTCGTACTGTCTTTTCCTATCAGAGCATAGTTGAACCTGCCGGATATTTGCCAGTTCTTTTTTCTGTATTTAACGATTCCTATCAGTTCTCTGAAGTTGGCACCCATAGGATGTGCAAGTGCTGATCCATAATGCGCGTAATTTTGCTGAACGATACCGTGGGAATAAGTATATGGTCTCACTTCATTGTATTCGAACTGAAGACTCAAACCTTTTTGACCGAATGCATTGATATACCTTGTGCCTAACTGCCAGGCTTGTTTATTTGCCCACCACATGGTCCTATGCTTGATAGCAGCAAGTAAAAATTCATCCAAGGCAAGTTGTCCGTATAATTTTACCGTGTTCAGTAATTTATAACTTACGTTCAATCCCATGAGCGCATTATCTGGAGAGCCAAGGGAATATTCAATTGGACGATAAAAAATGACCGGGTTGAGGTAATTCAGATCAAAGCCACGGTTATTCAGACTGTCATTTCCTCTCCAGATGATGTTTTCAAAAATACTTACATTCAATTCTTTTGTGAAGTTGCAGCTCAGATAATGAAAGGTTGCATATTTAGTTCTGAATTTGGTTTTTTCTCCGCTTGCCCCACTGATGTCATTCATCATTGTATACCATACATTGTATTGTAACTTCCAGATATTGGTGTTGATCCTGAAAAAGGGATAGGCTGGTGCCACATCACTCAACAAAAGACTTCGGTATCCGTCACCAATAAAATGTTTGTCCTTTCCTGCCTGAAAATTGAAGATCTTATTGTTATTAGGAGAGTAGGAAACATATCCGGTATAGTCGAATACTTCATAGCCATTTTTATTATTGCCATATGCTTGTCCGAATTCGGGAATAACTCTTGAAGCTGAAAAGATGGTATCAGAGAAAAAGGGCAGGGAGGTTTTGCCTCCAATAACTGTTCCGGCAAAAGTAAAATCATCGTTGATGTTCGTTTTAAAATGCATGCCTCCTAAATACTCCGGTAAAGTTTGTTTTGTGAGCAGGTCGTAACCTCCACCGGCTTCAATTAATGGATGGACCTGAAAATTGAACCAATTCCTTCTTTGAGGCTTTTCATTGAAGGTCTTACTCAAAAAATAGTTTTTGAAAGCATAGAACTTGAAAGGAACGATAGAATCAGTGAAGTCAGAAAAGCTACTGCTTAAATAGGGTTTAAAAGAAGAATGAAAATGTTCATCCGGCCTTTGTATGTTGTGATAATCAAAAGCATCAATTACATCCTGATGAAGAAAAGCATTACGAGCCTGCTGGTCATATTGAGCAGAAACAGAAAGGCTGGCCAGAAGAAATAAAACGACCGTAAGGCGCATCAGGTAAAATTAAGTAAAATGCTTCGCTTTTCGTACATCTTCATCTAATTGCAAGTCAATCCTGTATTGATTCGATCAATTCATCCTTTTTCCATGGGCAGTCAAAAAAAAATCCCGGAGAATTCCGGGATTTTTCGAATAAATTGTATTGAAAATTAAGCTTTCATTGTTGCAAGAACATTGTTCATGTTTCTCACTGCTTCTGCACTTTTGTTGAATGCAGCTTGCTCATCGGCGTTCAGCTTGTAATCAACGATCTTCTCCCAACCATTTTTTCCAATGATAACAGGTACACCAAGACAGATGTCTTTTTGTCCGTATTCTCCATCAAGTGCCACACAGCAAGGGAATAATTTTTTCTGATCGTTCACAATACTGTTCACCAATTGTGCAACAGCAGCTCCGGGTGCATACCAGGCGCTAGTTCCAAGCATTCCGGTTAAAGTTGCTCCTCCTACCATTGTATCGGCAGCTACTTTCTTCAATGTCTCTTCATTTAAGAACTGACTTACAGGAACACCTGTATACGCAGCCAATCTTGTCAATGGGATCATTGTTGTATCACCATGTCCGCCAATCACAACCCCACTAATGTCGCTTGCAGGTGCGTTCAAAGCAGCTGATAAATAGCATTTGAAACGGGCACTGTCAAGGATCCCACCCATTCCAATGATCCTGTTCTTTGGAAGTTTGCTTTCTTTCAATGCAAGATAGGTCATTGTATCCATTGGATTACTTACAATGATGATCACTGCATTTGGTGAATGCTTCAATACGTTTTCAGTCACGCCTTTTACAATTCCGGCATTGATACCGATCAATTCTTCACGCGTCATTCCCGGCTTACGAGGAATACCACTGGTGATCACAACTACAGCACTTCCTGCAGTTTTGCTGTAATCATTCGTGCTTCCGCTTACGCGTGTATTGAATCCGTTCAGGGTTGCTGTCTGCATCAGATCCAGCGCCTTTCCTTCAGCAAAATTTTCTTTAATGTCAAGGATCACCACTTCACTGGCAATACTGTTCAATGCAATGTATTCTGCACATGTTGCGCCTACGTTTCCTGCGCCGATGATAGATACTTTCATGATTTTATTTTTTAATGGTTAGAATGAGGAATTAATGGGATAAAAGTAACTTATTTAAGCCTTCTTCCAAAGAGAAATCGAATATTTTTTAGGCCGGAAGTCCGGTGTCGTATAGCTTCCGGAAGGCACCATTCATGGCAATGAGTTCGTTCATTTTGCCCTTCTCAATCACTCTTCCCTGCTCAAATACATAGATCTGATCAGCATTCTTAATGGTTGAAAGTCGGTGTGCAATGATAATGGATGTTTGACCTTTTGCCAGCTTTTCTGATGCTCTTTGTATGAGCATTTCGGTAGCACTGTCTATTGCCGCCGTGGCCTCATCCAACACAATTAATGCTGGTTTGTAGATATATGCTCTGATGAAAGCGATCAGCTGTCTTTGACCCGCAGATAAACTCTGACCTCTTTCCCTTACATTGTAATCAAATCCTCCCGGTAACTCATGTATGAATTCCATGAGTCCTATTTCTTCCGTTGCTTTTTTAACGGCATCTAAGGTGAGCTCGGGATTTCTTAGCGTGATGTTATTGAAAAGACTGTCATTGAACAAATGTACATCCTGAAGCACAACACCGGTATTCAGCCTCAGACTTTTCAGATCAAAGTCTTCTATCTTTTTATTGTCGATCAGGATCTCTCCTTTGTCTTTTTCATAAAAACGGCTAAGCAGATTGATGATTGTGGTTTTTCCGGACCCGGTTGATCCAATAAGCGCGATCGTTTCGCCTGCTTTTACAGTGAGCGAAATATCTTTCAGTACTTCGTGATCGGCCTTGTAGGAAAAATGTACATTCTTGAATTCGATCTTGTCCTTTACTCCTTCAAATGGTATTACCCCATTAGCCTGAATTTTTTCATTCGTGTCAAGGATCTTGAATACCCTTTCTGAAGCAACGATGCCCATTTGCAATGTATTCAGTCGATCAGCTATCATACGAATAGGACGAAAGATCATGTTCACCATCATGATGAAAAAGGTAATATCACCTAAATTGATCCCGAATTGATTGCTTTTAACTCCTGCAAACCAGATCACCAAGGCAATGGATACGGATGAAAGTATATCCACTACAGGAAAGAAAACAGAATAATAGAAGATGGATTGGATGTTTGCTTTTTTGTGCTTATCATTTATCTCATCAAATTTTTTAAGTTCCTCTTCTTCTCTGTTGAACAACTGCACCACTTTCATTCCTGTAATGTGTTCTTGGGTAAACGTGTTCAGTTCGGCAACTGCATTTCTTACCATGGAAAATGTTTTTTTGACACCACTTTTGAAAAATGCTGTAGCTACAAATAAAAGAGGGATGGTACTCAGGGCAAGTAAAGCTAAGAGCCAGTTGTTCCAGAACATGGCAATAATGAAAACTGCAAGCATCACCATGTCTCCAATGATCACAATAAAACCTTCGGCAAACATCTCACTTAAACTTTCTATATCTGAAATGCTTCTTGTAACCAACATTCCCACGGGAGAATTGTCAAAATAAGAATTCTTCAAACTAAGCAAATGTTTGTAAACCTGATTTCGCAGATCAAAGATGATGTTTTGTCCTAGTAAATTCGTGATCCTTAAATTGAGCATCTGCGCGAGCGACTCAAGTATCAGAAATCCAAGGATCGCAAGGCAATAATTATTCAATTGTGATCCGGATCCGTTCAGGGCAAAGCTGTTGAGTGCCTTGCTGATCAGCAAGGGACGAACGATGGATATAAACGAAAGGCTCAGTGTAATAACTATTGCACCGTAGAATAATGGCTTATAAGGACGCGTATAACTTAGGATACGTCGTATCAATGCCATGTTCAATCCTTTATTTTTTTCTTCTTTACTCAATGAAAATTTCTGATGGATATTTTATTCCGGTTAGAAAAAGTGCATGTGCGGGAGCATTGGCCCCAGCATTGGCCCTATCCTTGCTTTCAATTATTTTTCTGAAGTCAGCAATGCTGATCTTGTTTCTACCAACCAAAAGTAAAGTGCCTACTATGGCCCTCACCATTCCTCTTAAGAAACGGTCGGCTGCAATGGTGAATCTCCATTCGCTTACATCAGTTCGTTGCCATTTCGCTTTACTGATCTTACAAATGTTCGTTTTATTTTGCGTGTTACTTTTACTGAAGCAAGTGAAATCGGAGTATTCGTAAAGAGTTTCTGCTGCCTTATTCATCAGTTCAAAGTCAAGTTCCCCGTAAACATACCAACTATAACGTTCAATGAAAGGATTTTTTTGTTGATGAAGATAATAATAATATACCCTTTCCTGCGCATCATATCGGGCATGTGCTTTGTCGCTCACCTTTCTGATATCATTGATGGAAATGGTAGTCGGCAGAACCGTGTTAAATTTATAGATCCAGTGTTTTTTGTTTTCGATCAATTCTACTGAATGGCTGTTAAAATGGGCGATGTAATTCTTTGCATTCACTCCTGTGTCAGTTCGTCCACACCCCGTGATCTCTATTTTTTCCTTCAAAAGCATAGAGAGTTTTTCCTCCAATACCTGCTGTATAGTATTAGGCGTGTTCTCCTGGATCTGCCAACCGTTGTAGTCGGCGCCATCATAAGAAAGTGTCAGGAAAAAACGTGCCATGCCGCAAATTTACACATAAATAGTGGTCTGCGCAGGAGTGAACTCGCAATCCGACTTCATTCTTTTATTAACTTTGTTCGCCATGAGTAAGATCAAGAAGAATTTCATTTTAGAGAATTTAGAAATAGTTGATATTAGTACCGAAGGGAAAGCCATTGCACGACACGATGGTATGGTTGTCTTTATTGAAGGAGGTGTTCCGGGTGATGTAGTGGATGTCATGGTGCATAGAAAAAAGAACAATTATGCGGAGGGTAGAGTGGAGACAATTAAAACTTTTTCTCCCGATAGAGTTGAACCTCATTGTATGCATTTTGGAACCTGTGGAGGCTGCAAGTGGCAGGATCTGAGTTATAAGAAGCAGCTGGAATTCAAACAAAAATATGTTTTGGATGCTTTTACCCGCATTGGCAAGTTAGAGTACGAAAACATGTCACCTATTCTTGGTAACGCAACGGAGTATTTTTACAGAAACAAACTCGAGTTCTCCTTCTCCAATAAAAGATGGCTTCGCAAGGAGCAAATGAGCGAGCTGGACTCTATTCCTAATAAGAACGGATTAGGATTTCATATACCGGGATTATTTGACAAGGTCCTTGATATTGAAAAATGCCATTTACAGAATGATCTGAGTAACGATATCAGGAATGCCGTAAGATCTTATGCCTTTGATAACGGACTTACTTTTTTCGACATCAGAAACAAAGGTGGATTTTTACGTACCTTGATGTTGCGAACAACGAGTACTGGAGAAATGATGGTTGTAATGGCTGTATACGATTGGCTCGAGCAAGAGCTTTTCGACCTTCTTGAATTTTTGAAAAAGAAATTTCCACAGATCACCAGTTTGCAATATGTTCATTCTAATAAACCCAATGATACTTTACAAGGGCTGGAAATAAAAACCTATTCGGGTAGAGATCATATTCTGGAGGTAATGGAAGGACTAAAATTCAGGATCAGCGCCAAATCCTTCTACCAAACCAATTCATTGCAGGCTTATGAACTCTATAAGATCACAAGAGATTTTGCAGGATTAACGGGGAATGAAGTCGTGTATGATCTGTATACAGGCACAGGAACCATCGCAAATTTTGTTGCGCGAAATGCAAAGAAAGTAGTTGGGATCGAATATGTAGAAGATGCTATCAAGGATGCCATCATCAACTCAAAAGAGAACGGGATCAGCAACACTTCTTTTTTTGCCGGTGACATGAAGGATATTTTAAATGATGAATTCATAGACACGAATGGAAGGCCGGATGTGATCATCACAGATCCACCCAGAGCAGGAATGCACGAGGATGTGGTAAAAGTTATTTTGCAGGCTATGCCTGAGAAGATCGTGTATGTCAGTTGTAATCCTTCCACTCAAGCTCGTGATCTGGCCTTGATGCAGGAAAATTATTCTATTGAAAAAGTACAGCCGGTCGATATGTTTCCACAAACTGCACATGTAGAAAACGTTGTATTGATGGTGAGAAAAAAGTGATCCTCTCTTAGAAGCCTATGGTCACTCCGAACTGAAAAGCAAAATTATTCGGATAGATGGAAGAACGGTGTGGAGTAACATTGTACATTAAACTGGTATAAAAAATGGTATTATCTCCTGCAGGCTGCGTGTACCCAAAACCTAACAAAGTATAGTCAACCCATATTTTTTTATCAGGGGTGTAAGAATTCCAGTCCGGTTGATACAATTTATCATACTGTACCATAGCCGAAAGATTCTCAAGTAAGGCATAACGGGCATACAACTGTCCACCTGCCAAGGACTGAGAATAGGATCTTCCACCACTCCTGTCGCTCCAGTAGGAATAAACCCCACCCACACCCACATTCAGTTTTTCCAATGGACTGATCCCTACTGTTGGTGCCAGATAAATAAAGGTGACCGTTCCAAAAAATAATTGAAAACTTCCCCCATAATTCATCTTCTCCAGAATGTCTTCTTTCTTTTTAACTTTTTCTTTTTTCGGAAGCTCCTCTCTGGTTCCGTAGTAAACGCTGTCGGTTTGAGCGATCATTTTCCCACCAAATAAAATTAGAAGAAGATATGTTGTAATTAATCGCAGGTTCTGTCTATCTTTGTTATGCAAATTTAATTAAAATGCTGGTATTGATAAGCGGAACTTCGAGGGGAATCGGTAAGGAAATGTTAAAGATCTTCTTAAAAGATCCTAAATGCACCGTCCTTGCGATTTCAAGAAAAAAACAGACTCCAAATAAGGCTGGAAGATCATCTGATCCGATATATGTACAAGCTGATATAAATACAAGCAAAGGAAGGAAAGCCATTCTTTCAGCAGTAAAGAAGACCGGAAAGAAAGTAGATGTACTCATCAATAATGCGGGTGCAATCGTAAAGAAGCCTTTTAATAAGATCAGCGAAAAAGAATTGAAAGACGTGTATCAAACAAATGTCTTTTCTCCATTTCTACTAACGCAAGAATTACTTCCGGTATTGCATTCGAATGCACATGTGGTGAACATTGGTAGTATGGGTGGTTTTCAGGGTAGTTCAAAATTCCCGGGACTGAGCGCCTATAGCAGCAGTAAATCTGCACTTGCAGGATTGAGTGAATGTATGGCAGAAGAACTTGCACCAAAAAAAATAAAAGTGAATTGCCTTGCGATCGGTGCCGTACAAACAGAAATGCTAAGTGCCGCCTTCCCTGGATACAAAGCTCCACTCAATGCAAATCAAATGGCTGAATTTATTGTTTGGTTCGCTCTCAATGCCCACCAGTACATGAACGGTAAAGTGATCCCCGTTAGTTTATCTACTCCTTGAAAGAAAGCCCTTGCATCATTTTCTCAGAAATAATTGTCTGTTTCTATTTTTATTCTTCTCGCTGAGTTTTTCTGCCCAGATCACTCAGGTTATTAAGGGGACTGTGCTTGATAAACAAACGCAGTCTCCATTGCCGGGAGCCATAGTTCAGTTGCTCAATTCTGAAACGCCCATAGGAAGCAGCACCAATGAAAAAGGAGAGTTTAAATTGCAAAATGTGCCTATAGGAAGATGGCAGATCAAAATTTATATGCTTGGCTATAAGGAAAAATTCATTACCGTGATTTTGAACGCAGGGAAGGAATCGGTGAGCATCATTGAACTGGAAGAAAGTGTGGTACAGGGAGAAGAAGTAGTGGTAACAGCTGAACAGGATAAAACCGTAACGAATAATAAAATGAATACTGTTAGCTCGCGTTTGTTCAGCGCAGAGGAAGCAGCACGTTATGCAGGAAGCAGAAATGATCCTGCACGTATGGCGGCTAATTTTGCCGGGGTGAGTGGAGCCAATGATTCAAGGAATGACATCATCATACGCGGAAATTCTCCAATGGGTGTTTTATGGAGACTCAATGGTCTGGATATTCCGAATCCCAATCATTTCGGAAATTCAGGTTCTACAGGTGGACCAATAAGTATTTTAAATAACAATACGTTGGATAATTCGGATTTCATGAGTGGAGCTTTCGCTGCCGATTATGGTAATGCAACAGCTGGAGTTTTTGATCTCAGAATGAGAAAAGGAAACAATGAAAAGTTCGAGTTCCTAGGTCAAGTTGGATTCAACGGATTTGAGCTGGGAGCAGAAGGACCTTTGAACAAAAAGAAAAATGCATCCTTTTTAGTGGATTACCGCTATTCAACTTTATCTGTGTTCAAAGCGCTTAATATTGATTTCGGAACCGGAGATGCTGTTCCTCAATACCAGGATCTGACCTTTAAGACAGATGTGCAAACAGAAAAGGCCGGAAAGTTTTCGCTTTGGGGAATTGGAGGATTAAGTTATGTGGCACTACTTGAGAGTGATAAGAAAGAAGGAAAGGATCTGTATGGTTACAGTTCACGCGATACCTATTTT
>DAORJH010000015.1:0-14509 GCA_035438925.1 Bacteroidia bacterium
CAAAGATGCGAAATAATTTCTGAGCTAGTCTTTGAGTAAGCGACTTGTTTTGGCTTGATTCTTCTCTCAGGCTTAAATTCTTAAATAATCTTTAGTTTATGGAGTGTATTTTTCATTAAAAGTTTGAATAAGGTAAAAACTATACTACATTTACTTAAGCCAATTAATTAGAATTAGATTATGAAAAATTACAAGGTATTCACTGCATTCCTCTTCGGATCGCTTCTGTTTCATTCTGAAATACGTGGACAATCTTCTTTTGTAAGTTATATTTCTGAAGGTGGGGGAAGTGGTATGGAACAAAGAAATTACCAAAATGAAAAAGCACGCTACCGTAGTGTGAATGATGTTATAAAGTCAGATCAAAAGGTAACGCGTCTTGACAAAAACATAAACACGGATGAGCACGAAATGGGTCCTTTGGTTTCTCCGGACGGAAAAACGTTTTACTTTTCACGCTATCCAACTTCAGCACAATTAGGTTTAAGTGGCGACGAAGATATTTGGTATTCGAAATGGGATGAACAAGAAAAACAATGGAGTATGGCCGAAAATATTGGAGCTCCGCTAAATAACGACTATCCGAATTTTATCAGCTCAATTTCAGGTGACGGCAAAACAATCTATCTTGGAAATTGTTACCTCAAAGGAGGAAAAATGGCAAACGGTGTTTCTATGAGTCGTTATAAAGATACCAGCTGGACATTTCCGGAAAATATCCTAATGGAAAAAGGAATGAAGTCAGCAAAGTGGGGTGGATGTTATATTTCGAGCAGTGGCAAATTCCTTATCATGTCCTGTATGCAGGATAAAAAGAATTTTGGCGCCTATGACCTCTATATCTATAAAAAAGGTGCAGACAATAAGTGGTCTGATCCGGTAAATCTTGGCTCTGTCATCAATAGCAAAGGGGCTGAATCTGCCCCATTTCTTTCATCAGATGAAATGACAATTTTCTTCACTTCCGACGGAATGGGTGGAGCAGGCGGAACCGACATTTTTATGTCTGTTCGATTAGATGACAGCTGGACCAACTGGTCAAAGCCTGAGAATTTGGGTACCTTGATCAATACCGAAAAAAATGAATCCTTTTTCTTTTTATCGGAGGGGGATCACAAGATCTATTTTTGTTCTGACAAAGAAGGGAATAACGATATTCTTAGTTTAGAAACTCCACAAGCGGAAAATACTGCTTCTTCTACACCTATTGTTAATCATGAAGAAAAACCTACTGAAAAATCAAACGAAACAATACCTGAAATACCATCAGTTGGTCCTGTTCGATTTGCCAGCAATAGTTCAGTGATAAGTGAAGCAGAAGCAGAAAATATGAAAAAGACCTTGAATTTGATAGATTTAAGTTTATTAAAAATGATCGAAGTGAATGGATATGCAGATGAAACAGGCTCGGTTGCATTGAACGATGCGCTGTCGGTTCGCAGAGCGAATGCGGTAGCTCAGTTCCTTGCAAAAAACAAAGAATTTGCCAAGGTCAAAATATTAACCAAAGGTTTTGGATCAAGAAATGCCGTGGGTGATAATAAGACCGAAGAAGGAAAGGCACTGAATAGAAGGGCGGAAATTAAACTTGTAAAAAAATAAGTTGGGACTAGAACTCAAACTTATACCCGACACCTTTTACTGTCTTGAAATGTTCTTCTCCTAATTTTTCTCTGAGTTTTCTTACATGCACATCAATTGTTCGGTCACCCACGATCACCTCATCACCCCAAACCTGTTCAAGAATGTATTCTCTTGAGAACACTTTGCCGGGCTTACTGCTTAACAAAGCGAAAAGTTTGAACTCTTTCTTTGGAAGATTGATCTCCGTTGTGCCTTTATAAACCAGGTGCTTTTCTTTATCAATGCGAATATCTCCGAACTCGAATTTTGATTCATTTACTTCATTAGACTGAAGCCTTCTTAAAAGAGCTTTGATACGACTGATGAAAACCCGTGGTTTTATCGGTTTTGTAATATAATCATCCGCGCCAACTTCAAAACCCGCTATTTGCGTATAATCTTCGCTGCGTGCCGTTAGAAATGCGATAAGAACATCTTTTAATCCCTTTATTTCACGGATCTCTCTGCACGTTTCTATTCCATCCATATCCGGCATCATCACGTCGAGAACGATCAGGTGCGGAATTTCTTTACGCGCAATTTCAATTGCATCTTTCCCGTTGCTTGCACTTAAAATTTCATAACCTTCCTTCTTTAAATTATAACTTAAGAATTCGATTATATCCGGTTCATCATCTACTAATAGTATCTTATACATCGTTTCGCTCATTCAATCATTTTTACAGGCTAAAGTTACATCGGAACACAGTGACTCAAAGTTAAGTAATTATTAAATAAAACGATCGAATCCTTAAATTAATTAAGGTTTTGGTAACATCAAATTTAAATGACAGTAATGAACTATGTCTTTTTTTGTACTTCAATTTCAAGTCGAATGAAGAATTTTTTATTGTTGTGCTTATTTCTAGTTTTTTCTCTTTCCTGTTTTTCTCAAAACGGCCGTATTTCAGGTATCATCATGGATGCAAAGAGCGGAGAAACACTTCCCGGCGCTACAGCACTTATTGAAGGAACTACAAAAGGAGCCCAAGCTGATTTTGACGGGAAATTTGTGATCAGTAACGTGCCTGAAGGAAAAGTAACGCTTGTTATCAGTTACATTGGTTATACGAACAAAAAAATAAGCGGTGTAATTGTAAAAAGCGGTGAAACAACAGATATTAATATTCCACTGGAAGTTTCAGGCTCAGGCGACCTGGCAGAAGTAGAAGTGGTTGTTACATTGAACAAAGAAAACAACACAGCCCTAATCCTGCAACAAAAGAACAACGCCAGTGTGAGTGATGGGATCAGTGCTGAAACAATACGCAAATCGCCTGACAAAAATACAAGTGATGTGTTGAAAAGGGTTAGTGGTGCCAGTATTCAGGATAATAAATTTGCCATTGTTCGTGGTTTGAATGATCGATATAATGCAGCTTATTTGAATGGGGCTCCTTTGCCCAGTACCGAGAGTGACAGGAAGGCTTTTTCATTCGATCTTTTTCCAAGCAACATGCTGGATAATCTGGTGATCACGAAAACAGCAAGACCTGATATGCCGGGAGAATTTGCGGGAGGGATCATTGAGATCAATACAAAGAATATTCCTGAAAAAAACTTTATTGCCCTTTCAACCGGGGTAGGTTATAATTCCATAACTACCGGAAAAGAACAGTTGTATTACAAAGGTGGCAAGAAAGACTGGCTGGGAATTGATGATGGAACACGCGCATTGCCAACTGCTATACCTGAATTTACTGCATTTCCTGTAGACATTCATGAACAGGCGAAACTTGCAAAAGACATCCCTTCCGGCGATTGGGGCGTTTACTCTAAGAAATTCTCTCCTAATATCAGTTATCAACTTTCAGGTGGACTGAATATCAAAAGAAAAGAGAAAGACTTCTTTGGTTTTATTGCATCTCTTAGTTACAACAGTACCAATAGCTTTTATGGTACTGAACGGATCAGTTTTCAATCAGGCGAACCCAATAACCCTGAAGATCCTCTTTTGCTCGATAAAATATATCACGACAGAACATTTCAAACGCAGAAACTATCAGGAGGTCTTCTCAACCTTTCCATTAAGCCGAATGAGAATCACACGATCAGTTTAAAGAATCTGATGAGTATCTCATCTGATGACAGGACGATCGAAAGAACCGGTTCTACAACTCCCAACGAATCAAATCCTAACATGATAAAAGCCTATGCTTTCTGGTTCACGCAAAACGTGATCAGATCTTCTCAATTGATAGGTGATCATTATTTTCCTACTCCGAAAATTAAAATAGGATGGAATGCCAATATTGCTACCGTTCAGCGCGATGTGCCAAATATGCGAAGACATTCTTATCAGCGATATGAAAAACTGAATATTATTTATCCGGATGATCCAAGCGAACCACCTATCATCAATCCACTGGATACAGTTTACGTTGCTTCACTTGGTACGCCAAAATCAAATAGTAATGACTATGAAGGCGTCATGATGTGGTCAAAACTAAAGGAACGCATGCTTAATTACAAAGCAGATGCTTCAAGAAATTTCAAGATAAACAATGTATTCTCAATTGAAGGCAAAACAGGATTTTATCTGCAACAAAGAAACAGAACCTTTGATTTCAGGCAATTCATTTACGCGCCATATAATTTACAGGGAGGAACTGTAGCCTTTAGTCAAAGTCTGGCCGCTCTGCCGGCTGACCAGATCTTTGCTCAACAAAACATGGGACTGATCCAGCCTGGAGTAGGAGGTTTTCTAATAGGAGAATCGACTTATCCTGAAAGTCCATACAGTGCTAAATCGCAACTCAATGCAGGTTATGCAATGGCAGATATTAAATTCAAAGGGATGCTTCGCTTAATTGGTGGGATTCGTTATGAAAAATATTTTCAGTCCATTTCATTTAACGATGGGCTATTCTTTATAAATAATAAAGTTAACACGGTTGATACAACTGTTGCTGATTTGTTGCCTTCGGCCAATCTTGTTTTTTCTCCTGGAGAAAAGACCAATCTGCGTTTTGGATATTCTAAAACCATTAACCGTCCTGAGTTCAGAGAGCTGGCCCCATTCTTATTTTATGATTTCAATACAGGATTCAGTTTGAACGGAGATCCTTATCTGAAGAGAGCACTTATCCATAATTTTGATTTTCGCTATGAGTGGTTCCCAACAGGAGGACAACTAATTTCTGTTTCCGCTTTCCGTAAAAACTTCCAGAATTCCATTGAATTGGTGAAGGGACAAAACACCTTTCAGGTTGAATACAGAAATGCAGTTTCTGCTTATGCGCAAGGACTTGAGTTTGAATATCGCATCAATGTTGGATCCTTCATTGAAAATGATTCCAGTTTATTTGGTACGATCATGAACAATCTTACACTTTTCAGTAATCTTTCACTTATACAATCAAAGGTTACCGAAGCTAATTTCGGAAATGCCGGTTCTAAATATGACAGACCCATGCAAGGGCAATCTCCTTATTTAGTGAATGGAGGAATTTCGTACACCGACAACAAGAATAATTTCAGTTTAAGCGCAATGGTGAACAGGATAGGTCCACGTATCTATATCGTAGGAAACAATGTTTTTGAAGAGATCTGGGAATATTCAAGAACTGTGATCGATCTTCAGGCAAGCAAATCTTTTTTCAAGAATAGATTTGAAATTCGTATGAACGTAAAAGATCTGCTCGCGCAGCCATTACACTTCAAACAAAACTACGATGCTGCTCCGGTAACGCGCAAGTCGGTAAACGTGAGTGAATTCTGGACTCAGAGTTTTGGTACCGTTTATTCATTACAGTTAAGTTATCGCTTCTGATTTTGTCTTTACACTTAACATTCGCATAATGTAAGTGTAATTGTTTGGTAAGCTTCTCATCATTCTTACACAACCTAAGCTTCCCACCTTTGCCCTAAATAATTAAACAAAATGAAAAAAATTTTACTATCCGTTATCGCGGTTGCCGCAACTCTAAGTAGTTTTGGTCAGGCATTCTTTACGCAAACAAGTTATCGTGGTGCATTTGCACCTTCACCTACCGCAATGTGGTCAAATGGCTGGACTCAATGGGATCCACAAAACGCAGTATACCCTGCACCTACCGCTTCAGTAAGTGGTACAATCACAGCAAATACAACCTGGTCAGCAGGAACAACCGTATTATTACAAGGACCGGTTTATGTAAGTAATAATGCAATTCTTACGATTCAACCAGGGGTTGTTGTAAGAGGTGCAAAAGCCGTTGCAGGATCCGCGCTTATTATCTGCAAAGGATCACAGATCATGGCTGCAGGAACAGCTAGCTCTCCTATTGTCTTTACTTCAGATCAAAATGCAAACTCAAGAGGAGTTGGTGATTGGGGTGGAGTGATCTTGCTTGGAAAAGCAACAATTAACTATACAACAGGCGTGAACAATATTGAAGGTTTACCTGTTTCACCGGAATCACAATACGGTGGAGGCGGAACACCTAACGACAATGACAATTCAGGTACTTTATCTTATGTTAGAATTGAGTGGGGTGGATATGTTTACGGAACCAATCAAGAGATCAATGGTTTAACCATGGGTGGTGTTGGAAGAGGAACAACACTTGATCACATTCAGGTTTCATTTACAAACGATGATGGTTTTGAATGGTTTGGTGGAACTGTAAATGCCAAATACCTTATTTCTTACAGAAACTTAGATGACGATTTTGATACGGACAATGGTTATAGCGGAAATGTACAATTCGGTTTGATCGTACGTGACCCTAACATTGCTGATAACCCTGCTGTTTCTACATCAGAAGGATTTGAATCAGATAATGATGCCGGTGGAACAACAGCTACACCGTTAACTTCTGGAATTTTCAGTAACGTAACTTTGGTGGGTCCTTACCGTGGTGCTAATACTAATACAATCGCTGCCGGATACCGTCGTTCTGCTCGTTTACGCCGTAACACAAATTTAAAGATCTACAACTCCATTTTAATGGATACTCAACGCGGAATTCACATTGATGGTTCTGCAGCAGAAAACAATGCTACAGCTGGTACTCCATCCGGTGCAACTGCCGGCATTAAATTCAAGAACAATACGGTTGCAGGCACTGCAAACGGAAGAACATGCGAGACCAATACAACTGTTACTGCCTTTACCCAAAGTGTAATTACCTGGTTCATCAGCAATGGTAACGATTCTATTCCGAATTCAAGTCCAAGCTTCTCTACCATCTTAATTGCTCCTTACAGTTATACTGCTGGGGATTATCGTCCACATGCATCTTACACTGCAACACCTAATTTTACCGATGCACCTATTGCAGCGAATACACAAACAATTGGTACTTCAATTAAAGAGGTGAAAAAACAGATCGGTTATGTATTGTTATTCCCGAATCCAAGTGCTGATCAGACTTCCTTATACATCACTACTGCACAAGCAACAGCTGTGAACATTCATGTATTTGATGTAACTGGAAAGATCGTTAGTGTTGTTGCGAAAGATCTAAAACTGGAAGAAGGTACAAATGAATTCAACATCAGCACAACTGAGCTTACTTCAGGTGTTTATTTTGTAAGCATTGAAAGTGGTGCCGGTCGTGAAGTTGTTAAACTGATCATAAATAAATAATCTAACTTAATCAAGAGCCCGCTGCAGATCACTCTACAGCGGGTTTTTAATTCTTATATGAGTAACCAAAGAATTAACAAACAACTGCAAAAGATCCAGCAAGCTGAAAAAGACGGTTATTTACTGGAAGCCTTTTTTCTTCAGTACCATTTGAACATTGAATTGCTCTTGCTTATTTCAAGCAAATACGGCCATGATCAAAACGTCATTTCAAAGCCAAAAGACATTATCAATTATCTGATAAGGGAGAATGGTAAATCATTCGACGCTAAATCTACCATAAGTCAGAAGTCATTAAAACTGGTAAAGGCCTGGCTCGAGAAGACAGATCCTCATATCAAATCCTTGCGTGTACAGCCAATGAAAGGAATAAAAGAACATTTGCATCACGCTCAAAAATTATTTCCCATCCTTAATATCTCGGCCTTCAAATTGGAAAGAGGGTCGAAAAATTGAAGTATTAATATTCCGGTAACATTCTGTTTCTGTAATCTTAATCCTGTTGAAGCAACTTTACTTATTAAATGAATCCCCCGGTTTCTAACATAGTCTTCATTGATAATACCGTACACTCTATTTTCAAATCGGTAGATTCTTTGCGAACTGATTTTCCGGGAATTCAGCTATTTGCTAATGAAGAAGAGGGTTTGAAATTCATTACCTCTAATCAACCGGCTATTGTGTTTTTGAATCTTGACCTTGTTCCCAATGATGCTGTTACCATTGCCAAAGATATTCTGCAACAGGTTGTTCTTCCCAAACCTTTCATTGTCATTTACTCTGACAAACAGGATGACTTTGTTTATGAATTAGCTTTTAATTCAGGTGTTGATTCTTTTATCAATTTTCACAACAAGCCGGCCATACTTCGTCTCTTTATCAGAAATCTGCTGGCTCGAAAGAAAAAATCAAAAGAAGTTCGTCAGCAGAATCTGATCGTAGACAAAGAACGTTATGTGATCATTCAAAAAGGAAAAATAATAACACTTCCTAAAAAAGAATTCAAGTTATTTGAATTGTTGTACAACAATCCCACTCATTTCTTCACGAAAAACGAGATCGCTGATCAGATCTGGCATGATCCGGTTGTGGCCTCAAAAAGAATAATCGACGTACATATTTATAACATCAGAAGAAGTTTTGGTCGTACCATCATTCAGTCGCAAAAAGGTAAGGGGTATCGCATGAACATCAAACTTTTGTCCTGAATTCCTCTCTTTTAACCTAAAGAACTCCCAATTTTCCTTAAAAACACAATTTCGTTGTGACCCTTCGCGTTCCAGGAAGAGCTTATTCTTTAATTTCAATCTGTTAATTCAAATGCTATGAACGCAACTCCTGAACGTCCTAAATACGCCATGGCCCTGAAAGGGGGGATCATTTTCATCCTTATTCTTTTCTTGGTCATACCCACGGTTTTGATCAATGAACTGATCAGAGAAAGACAGCAAAGACTGGAAGAGGCAGTAAGGGAAGTAAGCAGTAAATGGGCCGACCGACAAACCATTACCGGTCCCATTGTAAGTGTACCTTACTTAGAATATTTCCGGGATTCACTTGGCGTGCATTCTTATAAACGTTATACGCACGTACTGCCCGATCATTTGAATATTGATGGAACCTTATCTCCCGAAATGCGGTACCGTGGCATTTATCAGGTTGCCGTTTACAATTCAAAAATAAAGTTTAAAGGAAATTTTGGGAATTTGAATTTAAAAGAACTGAATATTGCAGAGCAAAATATTTTATGGAACGAAGCTTTCGTTTCTATCGGAATTACAGATCTAAGAGGAATTGAAGATGCCATAGATTTTAACTGGAATGGGGAAAAATATTCTTTCAATAGCGGACTCGAATCAAAAGACGTATTATTAAGCGGTATCAACACAAAGATCAAGATCGAACATGGAGATTCAGCTAATGCGAACAACGAATTTGAATTCAATCTGAATTTAAAGGGATCGGAATATGTGTATTTCTCACCCATAGGAAAAACAACAGAAGTGAATATTTCATCTCCGTGGACAACGCCGAGTTTTGATGGAGCATTTTTACCCGATAAAAGAAACATTGACGACAAAGGATTCACTGCCTACTGGAGGGTCTTGCATCTGAATCGTAATTTCCCACAGCAATGGACGAACAATCAACACAACATTGATGGCTCGGCATTCGGCATCAACTTAAAGATTCCAACCGACAGTTATACCAAAACAGACCGAAGCATCAAATATTCCATACTGTTCATCACGCTTACCTTCATGATCTTTTATTTCCTTGAATTACTCAACAACAAATACATTCATGCAGTACAATATTTACTTGTGGGATTTGCCTTGTGTATCTTTTACGTACTATTACTTTCCATTTCAGAACACATTCCTTATAACTTTGCCTATGTCATCGCAAGTACAATGACCATCGGCTTGATCTCCTGGTACACGGCAGGCGTACTGAAAGATAAAAAACTATCCTTCATGGTTGCAGGTAATCTCACCTTGTTGTACGGATTTATTTTCACACTCATTCAGCTCGAAGATTATGCGCTTTTAATGGGAAGCTTTGGATTATTCACCATCCTCTGCATTGTGATGTTCTATTCGCGTAAGATCGACTGGGCCACGATGATGAGGAAGTAAGATCGCCGCATTTCTATTTATTTCTTATCTTTAATGTCAAATTCATTGGCTATGGAAAGATTGGAGATCTTAAAGACCTACAAAATTTATATCGGAGGACAATTTCCGCGTACAGAAAGTGGACGTTATTACGAATTAAAGAACAAAAAGAAAGAAAGCATTGCGAATGTTTGTCTTTCTTCCCGTAAAGATCTTAGAAACGCCGTAACAGCTGCAAGAGCTGCATTTTCAGGATGGAGTTCGAAAACAGCTTTTAACCGTAGCCAAATTTTGTATCGCATTGCCGAAATGCTGGAAGGAAGAAAAGCGCAGTTTGTAGAAGAAATGGTCTTGATAGGCCTGACCAAAAAAACAGCGGAAGATGAAGTGAAACAAAGTATTGATCGATTGGTCTATTATGCCGGCTGGTGCGATAAATTCAAACAACTTTTCGGATCTGTGAATCCCGTTGCATCTTCTCATTTTAATTTTTCTGTTCCTGAATCCATGGGAGTAATTGCCATCATCGCTCCTGAAGAAAGTGCTTTGTTAGGACTCGTAAGTGTGATCGCTCCCGTTATTGCAGGTGGTAATACCTGTGTGGTACTTGCAAGTGAAAAACTTCCTTTGTGTGCCATTACTTTTGCTGAAGTTTTGCAAACATCCGATCTTTCATCAGGAGTGGTAAATATCCTAACAGGTACTTCTGCTGAATTGCACAGTCATTTTTCCTCTCACATGGACGTGAATGCAGTGATCTATTGCAGAAATAACAAAGAAGAGATAAAAGCGACAGGAGAAAATGCTTCCTTGAACGTGAAACGTACCTTTTACTGGAACAAGGACTGGAAGAAAAATGAAAATCAAAATCCTTATTTGATCATGGATCTGCAAGAGATCAAAACCACTTGGCATCCTATTGAAAATATTGGAATTGGTGGGGCGAAATATTAAAAAATTGCCACAGATCTCACAGATCATTCAAATTCTTTATAGCAATAATTAAAACACTTTGTGCAAGCTAATTTTGGTTCACTATGGATACAAGTCTCTTCCACGAAAAACAAAGATTTACGCAATGGTGGATCTGGCTCATTCTGATGATCCCATTTTTTACCATGACATACGGTGTTTATCAGCAATTGTACCTGGGCATTCCATTTGGAAAACAAAGTATAAGCGATTTTTCCTTACTCAGTATTTTCTTTGGCATGCTTTGTATTCCTGCTTCTATGCTGATATTCCGTTTGCATACAAACATCACAAAAGAAGGTATACAAGTGAAATTCTTTCCTTTTCATTTGAAATTCCGCGAGTACAAATGGGAAGAACTGAAAAAAGTACAGGTACGTAAATACAGTCCCTTGGGTGAATACGGTGGCTGGGGCTTACGCGGATTTGGAAATAACAGAGCACTGAATGTTTCCGGAAATATTGGTTTACAGCTCGAATTCCACAACGGAAAAAAATTGCTCATTGGCACAAAAAAAGGCGATGAAATAACAGCCCTTTTAACACAATTAAATAAATTACAGCCTTAAGAAGTGTTAAAGAAGGATGCATTTCCTTTTCATTAATACTATTACAATTTACATTTGATAAAAAACAAAATGGACATCAGTGTAAATAGCCCCACGAAATTCAGATGGAATCGTCATCTATATATAACAGGATTGGTTGCCTGCATTGTCGGCGCCTTAGATCCGATGGAAGGCTCGGTCGTGATCTGCGCAGGAGCTGCATTACTTGCCTTTAGCGCATACAAACTTAAAGACAGACATGCCAAACATTTTCTGATTCATTTCCTTCTTATTGCAACAGGAGTTATTTCCTTATTTGTGATCTCTGATCAGGGAGGATTAGGTCCACAGGATCTGTCCTGGTGGTGGGGACTTTTTATTCTACCTTATCCTTTAGCATGGTTAAGTTTGATGGTCTTACTGATCATTCGTGCTTTTCAAAAGAAAAAAACGATTTAGAAGAAAAATCATTTCTTCTTTTTTGGCATTACTTTAAAAAATATTAATTTCATTCCTTCTTTTTTCTAATTCCCGGACAAAACCATCGTTCGTGAAAAAGTTTGGAATTAAATACACTAAAAGCGCAAGCATTGCCTTTTCATTCGGACTGAGGGTCTGCATAGGATTTCTTTTCTTCGTATTACAACAGAACAGATCCTTCGCACAGATCTATCCGGTACAAATTTCTACTCAGTTGATCCCTCCCTACTCTGCCTATCTTCCCGATTATGCCGATCCTTCCAATGAAAAAATGAAACTTATTCTGCAATTCAATGATTTTTCACAAGCACAATATTCTGTTAAGCTTCGTTTTGAAATAAAAGGAAATGGATTTACACTCAAAACAAAATCTTTTTACAATCCTGCTCCCATTAATTTGATTCCCGGTCAGCCTTTGCTTTTCACATCTGTTGATCTGGCCCCTTATCTGAATTCTTCCAATCTTGATTTCATCGGCATCAATCAAAGTCAGTACGAACAAAAAATGGCTTTACCCGAAGGTTACTATTCCATTTGTGTAAAGGCCTATGACTATAACAATCCGCAAGCCATACAGGTGAGTAACGAGGCCTGTGCGCAAGCCTGGTTCACTTTAAGTGATCCTCCTTACCTGAATTTTCCAATTTGTAACACTACTGTAAAACCACTCACGCCACAAAATATTCTATTTCAATGGACACCCATGAATTTAGGTTCGCCCAATAGCGGAACAGGAACGGAATATGAATTCTCTCTATGGGAATTTCGTCCCGATACCAATGCCAATCCCAATCAAGTGGTGCAAAGCACAAGACCCATCTTTTCCACAGTGACCGATCAAACTTTTTTCAATTACGGAATCGCAGAGCCGAATCTGAATTTGTACATGAAATACATCTGGCGCGTACGAGCCAAAGACAAAAGTGGAAGAGACCTTTTCAAGAACAATGGAAATTCTCAGATCTGTACTTTCCGTTACGGCACACTGCAAAACGTTATAGGAGATGCATTGAAGATCACTCTGAATGCCCATAGTCTGAATCACCGGGCCGGGCAATGTTACTGGACCAAACAAAGTGCCTTTACCAATTACATTTTACAAGTGAGGAAATTGGGAACACAAAACTGGTTTGAGTATGAAAATGTAACCGGTATAGAAAAGATCATGAATCTTGAAGCCGGAACAAAATACGAAAGCCGTGTAAGAGGAGAAGGCAATGGCGTGAATGGTGAGTGGAGCAATGTGGCAGTCTTTCAAACGGAAGATGAACCCGAATACAAATGCAATGATCAACGAGCTGCATACAATACGGCTTTGCCACAACCATTAGCTATAGAAAAGGCCATGCCAGGATTGATTATTCAAAGTGGGCAATTCGATGTTACTTGCTCTCGGGTACAGAGCACAGGAGAGCCGGGCTGGTTCAAAGGGGAAGGATATGTGAAAGTCTTTGGAAAAAGAATCAGAGTAGAATGGGATCAAATCTACCTCGATGCAGATGCACGGCAACAACAGGGAGAAATAGAAGCAGTAACCGACGGAATAGAAAAGTGGCTGGAGCATTGGGATATTGAGAATGCCGAACAAAACGCAATTTACACAAATGGGAAAATAGATACGCTCTATACCAAAGGAAACAAGATCTGTTATGTGTTTCAGGGAAGTGAAGAAGAGATCTGTGTGCCCACCAACACGAATTCCAATGTAACGGTGATACGCGATGGAGAAGGAAATGAATACCAGATCAGAACTATTCCTCCTCCCCCAAAAGTAACCGGCCCTTTGAATTATTTGACTTACAGCACCGACAGCTTAGAAGCAAGCGACAGCATAAAAGTAGTCTTTGAAGCAAGCGCCGGACAGAATTTTGGATTCGATAAAAAAGTGTACGCGTCCTTTATCAAGAACTATGAAGTGATCAAACTAAAGAACGGAAAGAACTATTTTGTGAGTAATAAAAGTATTGGAGAAGGAGCCAATGATGAAGTATATGCTGTAATCACATTACCCAATAACAATAACGGAGCGGTCTCCTTTAAAACAAAGAACGGTACTGCCCTGAGCGTTAGTGCCGGTCCGAATGCAAATACAGCAAAGCTCAATGGCATTCCGGACGGAGCTGAGTGCATTTATGCGTATTACAACAACAAAAAAGTGGGGAAATTGAATGTGTTCTCATTAAAAGCAGAAACAAAAAAACTGGTGTTGGTGCCAGTGAACGGAGCTTCTGTGCCGCAAAACTTAGCAGCAGGCCTCAACAATATTTACAAGCAGTGCAATACGAATTGGACGATCACAACAGCACCCAACTTTACCTTTGATCTCAAAGACGGAAAAATGGAATCAGCCAGTACCACTTTGTTGAGCAAGTACAGTGCCGAGATGAAAGAATTAAGAAATGCGTATAAAGAAAAAGATACGGCCTATGATGTGACGGCACATTATTTATTTGTCGTGCCCGCGTTTACTGATCCTGAACAGGGCGGTTATATGGCTAGAGGAAAAGCAATGGGATTTATAAAGCAAGGGGCCGAAGTAAAAGCATTTGCCCATGAATTAGGGCATGGAGCCTTTGCCTTTGAGCACACTTTTCCAGGAGCCGAAAAAAGAAGTACCGATAATTTGATGGATTACGGAAATGGAGCAGGAATGGTGTATGAGCAATGGATGAAGAGTAAGGAGCCGGTACAAGGAT
>DAORJH010000016.1:0-14452 GCA_035438925.1 Bacteroidia bacterium
TGGCTTCTGCTTCTGCTTTTAATTTCGCTTCTTCTTCCGCTTTCTTCTTCGCTTCTTCTTCCGCTTTCTTCTTCGCTTCAGCATCTGCTTTCGCCTTAGCATCCGCTTCGGCTTTCGCTTTGGCATCCGCCTCTGCTTTTGCTTTTGCTGCAGCCTCTTTTTCTGCTTTTAACTTAGCTTCTGCATCTGCCTTCGCTTTTGCTGCTTCTTCTGCTTTCAGTTTTGCTTCTGCATCTGCCTTCGCTTTTGCTTCAGCTTCTGCTTTGGCTTTCGCTTCAGCGTCTGCTTTCGCTTTGGCATCCGCCTCTGCTTTTGCTTTTAACGCCGCTTCTTTTTCTGCCTTCAATTTTGCTTCGGCATCAGCCTTTGCTTTTGCTGCTTCTTCTGCTTTCAATTTGGCTTCAGCTTCTGCCTTTGCTTTGGCATCTGCTTCTGCTTTTGCTTTCGCTTCAGCATCGGCTTTCGCTTTGGCATCTGCCTCTACTTTTGCTTTGGCTGCTGCCTCTTCTTCTGCTTTTTTCTTCGCTGAGGCTTCCGCCTTAGCCTTGGCTTCTGCTTCTGCTTTTAATTTTGCTTCTTCTTCCGCTTTCTTCTTCGCTTCAGCTTCTGCTTTCGCTTTTGCATCCGCTTCTTCTTGTGCTTTTTTCTTCGCTGCTGCCTCTGCGTCCGCTTTTGCTTTTGCTTCCGCCTCTGCTTTGGCTTTAGCCGCAGCCTCTTCTTCCGCTTTTTTCTTCGCCGCGGCTTCTGCTTCTGCTTTCGCCTTTGCATCTGCTTCTGCTTTTGCTTTTGCGTCTGCCTCTGCTTTTGCTTTCGCTGCTGCTTCTGCTGCTGCTTTCGCTTTGGCATCGGCTTCTGCTTTGGCCTGGGCCTCAGCATCTGCCATCATTTTTTTAATTAACGTTACTTGTTCTCGGGGATACGCTTCTGCCGGTTTTAAAGTTGTTGCCTGCTCGTAGCTGGAAATAGCAACAGCCCACTCTTTTTTCTGGAACGATTTGTCACCTGCCTTTACAGCTGCCTGATAATTTGCTTCTTTCTCCTTATCTTTGTTCTTCATCGCCTTCTCTGCATCCTTGATAGCTTGCAAGCCTGCCAGCATTCTATCGAGATAGGCTTTGTCATACTCGAGATTATCTTTATTCGGATTGTAATTGTACTTGATGATCGGCTGATCGAGTAAAGAATAATCTACTCCTTCAATTCTTCTGTTCAGTCCCATATCAGCCTGCACAACTGGAAAAGAATTTCCTGCTTTCTCAGCCGGAATGCCCAATGTGCTTATGTAAAATCGTTTAGAAACATATCCTTCTTTGCTTACAGTGACCATGTATTCACTTCCTTGTGGAACTTCAAAACTATACTCTCCGGAAGCATTGGTCATTGCATTCGAAAAAGCTCTGCCGGCCTTGGTGATCTGTACAACAGCGTTTCCAACATCCCCTTTATCATCTGAAATACTTCCCTGAAATTTGATAGGCACCGCAGTTACAGTTTCCTGCGAAGAAAGAAAGTTGAAGGAAAAGATCAACAATACTCCAATAAAGTGCTTAAATGTCATAGGTTTGGAAGTACAATATTCGCAACTAAATTTACGAAAATATGGCGAATAGAAAACCTTTTCTACAGTTCTTTATCCTTAAAAATGTTAATAAGAGTGCGCTCTGTGCTACTGCATTCATTGAACCCATCTACCTTTAAAAACAGAAACAAGTTCATCTCTTTCAACTTTACTCTCTCAAAAAAACAAAATTTACCCAAGTGCCCCTTTTCATCATGAGATTTACATGTTTTTTAATGGTTGAGGAATTGATGAAATAAGTCTTTTCCTGATTCGGCAGTTATATCTTATTCTTCGACGATTAGGCAAAAAGAACAGAGCAATTTTTCAAAAAAGATTAATCAGTGATTGTACTCAAAATTGAATCGATGGACAATTCCAGCTGAGTGGAAATTAACCGAAAGAATAGCTTGGGGTAGCATTTCTGAAGAATAAATGATGTGAAAAATCTTTATGAAGATGCATTTCACATTTAACGTCCAAATCAACCGTTACTGAAGATTCTCTTGAATTTACCTATCGTTGTGTAGTGAAAAAGTCTTACACATGCTCCACAAATCACGAATCTCCGCCAAAATTGCCTTACAAACCTGAAATTTTAATAACTTTAAACCATGTCATCCAAATTAGAAATACTTCATTCTTTTGAATCGTATGAGTCAAGATCTGAACTTGAATCAATTGATCAAGAGCTTCTGGAAAGTGCCGCTATGGCTCTAAAAAGCGCCTACGCACCTTATTCCAAATTCAAGGTGGGCGCAGCCATAAGGTTGGAAAACGGGATAATTGTGAACGGAACCAATCAGGAGAATGCAGCGTATCCTTCAGGTTTATGTGCAGAGAGAGTGGCAGTGTTCTATGCTTCTTCACAATATCCTTCTCAACGTATTGTTTCAATTGCAATAACCGTTGTTTCTGACAATAAGGTCATCGAAAAACCCGTAAGTCCATGTGGTGCATGCCGACAAAGCTTACTTGAATACGAGGTAAAGTTCAATTATCCTATCCGACTGATCATGAGTGGTGAGAAAGGAAAAGTGATCATAAGTCCATCTGTTCTCAACCTACTTCCACTTGCTTTCAATAACAGTGACCTGTAAATTCTGACAAAAAAAAATCCCGGTTTTTCTACCGGGATCTTCTTTTAAATTATTTTTCTTATTCGTTGATCACTTTTACCACTTTTGAATGGTTAGATGAATCGGTTACACGGATAACATAAGTTCCTGCAGTGCGACCTTTCAAGTCAACAGTCACCACTTCAGCATTGCTGATTTCAGTACTCACTAATTGTCCGATCATGTTATAAACGGCAATTGTGTTAGTTCCTTCTAAACCACTGATGTTCACCTTACCATTGATAGTTGGGTTAGGGAATACATTCATGTTTGCATTCAATTGATTCTCGTTAACACCTACGATACCACAGTTAGCGATCTGAAGTGTCCAGGTTTTTACTTCCTGAGTTTTTGCACCACTTCCGCTTGCATTTTGGTATTTCACGATAAGGTTAGCAGATGCATTACCTGTAGTAGCATAAGTATGTGTAACGTTAGCTGTAGAGTAAGTTGCAGTTGGAGTTGGAGGTCCGGAGAACGACCAGTTATGTACCGGATCTGCAGTTGGCATCGCTACCGTACTTGTTTTAGGAGCCCAAACAGCGCCCATTTCATTGTAGTTATACTGACGGTTGTTTACAATTCCACTTGAAGTATTTGTATAAGAAATACCTAAGTTAGCGCAATATGCACCCGGTACTGCAGTAGCATTTGGAGCAGATTGAGTTGCACTTGCCGAGAAGTTGAAAGAAACGAAAGGAACAACAAGAGGCTCTAATTCAGAACCCGGTGTACCTGTGTTGTAATAGTTGGCAGTTTGAATAAAGTTACCATTGTTACGGATGTAAGAAAGACTTTCTCCGAATTTTTGGTTAGCCGGTCCGCTTGATGTTGCAGTGTAAGCAGCAGTCAAGAACACATTACATGTATCACCTGCAGCAATTGGGTTTACTTTATAGGCAATAAAGTAAGCACCAGTTGCAACTACCGGAGAAGTGAAGTTCGCGATAGATGAAGGTGAACCTGCAGTACTTGTGATCGCACAAGTTGCAGATGTAATAGAAGCACCCGGTACACCTGAAGGACTCGCAGTATAGATCGTGATGGTGATAGGGATAATGGTGTTAGTTGAAGGAGTTTGTCTCTTCGCAAGAACAACTGCTTTAGAGATAGTGATAGGTGTGTTATCAGGATTCAAAAAAGAAACACCGAATTCCGTGTTGATCTGAACTGAATAAGCCATTGGAGCCTTTACAGTATAAAAACTGTTATTGTACTTCCAAATGTTCTTATTGTAAAAATACCAGCTTGTATCTGTTACGTTCACAGTAGCATTCTTGTTTAATGATTGATCCGATGAACTCTCAATGTTACGGTTCTCGATCTTTGACATTCCTAGGTCAACCTTGTTTTGCGCGTTAGCAGCAAGGCCTCCAAGAACTAAGGCAGCAGATAGTAATCTTTTTATCATGATTTTTTTTTTATTGGTTATTGGAACAAAAATATAAAATTAAATAGTAGGAATTTCAACAAAATTCAAGAGGATAGAAATTTTTCCTAAATCCAATCAGTTTTCATTTCTTCTGATTTTGATCGCCAATTTGAATGAAAACACAAACAAGCTCCTCAACAGCCCCTTCCAGAAGCCAATTTTCATTTATTAACAGCTTTTTTCTTTTAATCTTTATGAATTATTGCTTTTTATAGCATCTTTATAATAAGATTTATTAACTTTAAACCTTCATTATGCCATTAAGGTTCAATACCTTAACATATTCTTATTTTAACAGTATTTTCTCGCGGAAATTTCTTCTCTTGCTTGTATTGTTAACCCTTCATTTTAAGGGCTTTACACAGGCATCCAACGAAGAAACCATTAAAGAGGCCAATCGTCTTTTTGAAGAAGAAGAATTCACCAAAGCCTACAAACTATTTGCGCAAATAGTTGCCAATTACCCAAAAGATCCGGTTTATAATTTCAAACTGGGTGTTTGTATGATCTACAGCGAACCTGACAAAACCAGGTGCATTCCTTATCTCAAGATCGCGGATGGCCAGCCTAAAGATGCTCCAAAAGAAATTAAGTTCTATATGGGCAAGGCCCTTCACATCAACTATCGCTTTGATGAAGCGCTTGTTTACTATAATGATTACAAGAAAACTGCCTCGTCTTCCATGCAAAAAAAATTACAGGTCGACAGGGAAATAAGAGCCTGCGTGAATGGAAAACGTTTGCTAAGCAATCTAACTGATCTGGTTGTTTTGAGTAAAAAAACGCTGAATGAATCGGACTATTTCCGTAGTTATGATCTGAAAACCATAGGGGGAAAATTATTAGTTAAACCTGAAGATTTTAAAACCGGTACTGATAAAAAGAAAAAAGACAATTCCGTTGTTTATCTGGCAAAGATGAACGACAAGGTATATTACAGCAGTTATGGGCCCGACAGAGAGAATGGCAGAGATATTTATTACAGGACAAAACAAGCCAACGGACAATTCGGCGAAGCAGTTAAAGTAAAAGGAATCAACACGGAATTCGATGAGGATTATCCCTTTCTGCATCCTAACGGAACCACACTCTATTTTTCGAGTAAAGGGCATAATAGCATGGGTGGTTATGATATCTTCAAATCCAACTACATTGAGCAGACAGATTCGTGGACTGCGCCAGTGAACATGGAATTTCCTATCAATTCGCCTGATGATGATTTTCTCTTCGTAACAGATTCGCTGGAAAAGACAGCCTACTTCAGTACCGGTAGACAGAGTTTGCCGGGCAAGATCGATGTTTTGAAGGTCAATACCGAAAGAAAACCGATCGATATTCTAGCAATGAAGGGAACCATCCTGAAAGAATCTGCCGACCAAAGCACTGCCGGTAAGATCACTGTAAAGAACGTAGCTGATGGCAGTACAATTGGAGTTTATGAATGCGAAGCCAACGGTGATTATAAAATGGAACTGCCTAACGGCGCCAAATTGCTTTTCACTGTTGAAACTCCCGGTTTAAAAACACAATCAGAAAAGGTCTTTCTTCCACTCGTATCCTCATCCAAACCACTTAGACAATCCATTTCCTATGATAAAGGTATTTTAAAGATCACCAATTATTTTGAAGAATCGAGCAGCGACAATAGTTATGTTCAGTATTTGAAGATCATTGAGGAAAAAGCCAAACTTGAAGTGAACGAAGGAAAAAACAATCTTGGCAATGCACTTGCCGTGAATGACACCATCAGAGGTCCAGGTAACACCGATTCAAATACCGGACCAAGTGTTGTTGAAGATACCACTTCTGTAAAAACGCCTACTTCAACCGTGAAGACACAAAGTGTCGTTGCTAAAAACAATACGAATTTGAATAATAGTGAACTTTCGAAAATTGCGAAGCAGGACGCGGAAGAATCACAAAAAGAAGCCAATGTACTTCAGCAGGATGCCAATGACGGATTCGAGCTGGGCAACCTCACAAAAATAGAAGCTGAAAAAAAGATCAAACAAGGAGAAGATGAATTTCAGAATGCGCAGATCATAACCGATCCTGATCAAAAGGCTGCAGCTGAAGAAAAAGCAATCGCCATTAAAACTCAGGGATTAAATGAACTGGAGAATTCAAAAAAAATATTAGAATATGCGAATGCATTAAATGACGATGCCAAGAACAAACAACTCATTGCTTCACTCAACAAAGAATATGCAGCCGAGACGGATAAAATGATCTCTTCCAAAAAAAGTACTCCGGAATCACTGGCAAAACTGGATCAGCTGAGAAAAAAGATCGATGAAGCATCTGCCAAGAGCAGTAATGCAGATAATTCATTCACATCCATAAAAAATGATGCTGATGAACGCGAGAAAGAATTTTCTAAAATTGAAAACGCGAATACTGCTTTGAAAAATGAGATCACTGAAATAAAGAACGAACTGAAAGCGAAAGAAGATGAACTCAGCAGAACAAAAAAGAAAAAGGACAAAGAACCGATCCAGAATAAGATCGACGAGCTGAAACAAGAACTGGAAGTGAAAGAAAAACAACTTGTATTGAATGAAATAGAACTGGAAAAAGCGAAAAACGAAGTGGCACAATCGAAGAATCAACTTGACCTCGCCAACAAGATCAGGACAGAGACCATTGCTGCTCCAATCAATACGATCACGGCATCAAGTGGAACATCAACTTCTATTACTTCGAACAATCCTAAGAACGAAACAAGCACCAAGATTCCGGCAAGTCAAACTCTCAGCGAAAAATACTCGAACAGCATACAAGTTAACGATCCAACTAACAAAACGGAAGTGGAAGCCGTCATCACTCAGTTAAAGAATTACAACAAGGAAGTAGATGCTGCATTGGCAAAAAACAAAACAGATCTTGCAAAAACAAAGAACGCTGCCGCAAAATCAGAAATAAACAAAGAGATCAAACAGCTTGAAAATATCAAGAAAGAAAATCAGCAACTAATAGCTGCCAAGAATTCTGACCTAAGCAATATTGCAAAAGCCAGTGCCAGCGCAAGTGTTTCACCACAGCCGGAATTTACAGCGATCAGTTCAACCAATAACAAAGATGCACTTGGGAAACTGGATAAACTGAATAACAGTCTGAACACAACTGATAATTCTAATTTTGATTTCAACTCGTATCAGAATCAGCAGGCGCAAGCAATGAAAGTTGAAGCTGATGCAAAAATAAACGAAGCTGCGGCCCAACAGAAGAAATTGAAAGAAATCATATCTACTGCCTCCGAACAGGTTAAAAATACTTCATCTTCAAATACCAACACCGGAAATAATCCATATATAGAATTGAACAAAGAAGCCGAAGACCTTTCCATTAAAGCAGTAGAACTTAGAAAGGAAGCAGGAACTAAATCCGGCAGCGAAAAGGAAGAATTGATTGCAAAAGCTGTTGAAAATGAAAACAAGGCCGATGAGAAGCATCTGGAAGCGGCTTTGATCCTTCAATCGGATAATAAATCGGTTTTTGAGGCCAACACAGAAAATCTAACTTCACTGAAACAGTTAAATAAAGCGAGTGAGACCGATCTAAGTGAAGTAAGCAGACTTACAGAAGAAGCGAATACAGCTTTTAAACAAGCGGCAAGCATCAGGGAAGAAGGGAATTCTCAAACAAACATTGCAGCTAAACTTGGCAATTTTAGTAATGCAGAAGAAAAAGAAGCAGAAGCACTTTCTAAGCAAGAGCAAGCACTTTACATAATGAAAAAAACTTCAGGAAATGTAGCCTTGAAAACAGCAAGCACTTCCAGTAATTCTGCCACAAGCAGTGGCACTGTTGATCTTTCACCGGCACTTGAGAAAGTAAATACAGGCTTAAATGAACTGGGAGATACCAAGATCTCTGCTTACACCAAACTCTACGAAGCCAACAAAACGGAACTCGATCAGATCAGCAGCAATTTAAATGCAAACCGCGAAACACTTGATAAAAATGCGGCTTTGAAAGCTGAAGAAAATTCTGCCAATTCAAAGCTCACCAAAAGTCAGGAGCTAAAGCAAAATACAGATTCAGAAACGGATAAAAATAAGAAACTGAAAGATCTGATCGCAGCCACACGCCTACAGATCGAAGCGATCAATCAATTGAATTCAGTCAATAAAAAATCATCTCAACCAATTGCAGCAAATACGAACAAGAACGAAAACGTCAATGCTAACAAGAATGAGAATACAAACAAAAACGAAAATCCTGATAACAAAAATGAGAACACTGACAAGGGCAATGAAAATATTGTAACGAATAAGAATACCAACGAAAACAAGAATGCGAAAAACGAGAAGAATGAAAATGAAAACAATAAAAATGAAAATGTTGCTGTAAATAATAAAACAGAAAATAAGAATAAAACAGAAGCAAAGTCAAATGAAACACTTCCTGCCGTTGATACAAAGACCTTTGACGTTAACGAATTGGCACAAAAGGACACTACTACAGCCGATATGATCGCTTCATTTGAGAAAGAACCATCACTTATTACGAATCCCGGCGCAAATGAACAAGCAAAACAATCTCTGGCTGAACTTAAAAAACTGGAAAAAGAAAGTAAGGATCTGGACAACGGCGTAAATCCTATTCAGGGAAATAACGGCAACACATCGCCTAAAAAGATAAGATCGGATGCCGAAATAATGCTGGAAGAAGCCGAAGAATTGAACGTGAAAGCATTCAATGAGAAAACGGTCGCAAATACAAAGACAGGGGCTGAGAAAGACAGTCTGATGGCACTATCAACCAAGCACGAAGAAGAATCGAGTGCAAAAAAATTAAAAGCTGTTAAGCTTACAGAGCAAGCCAATACAGCGATCTATTCCGATAATAACACAGCGATCACAGAAATGATCGGAAAAGCTAAAACAGATAATCCTGCATTATCAGATCAGCTTTCGGAAAAGATCAATGCGATCGCGACACTTAAATCTCAGGCAGACCAATTAAGAGCAGAGGCAAACGGACAAAGCGATAACAACGCCAAGATCGGAGCAATGATGAATGCAGAGGAAAAAGAAGCCGAAATGCTGACGAAACAAAAAGAAGTTATCGATGAATTGAAAAAGCAATATCCGGATTATATAGTGAAAGAAACACTCATTGGCCAGGATACTAAGATAACACCTGAGGAGATCACTGCATTGAAGAAAGAAGTGAAAGAGAAGCAGTATAGCCAGCTTACAAATCTGACCAATGCCTATAGTCTGGAATTTGAAACATCCAAGAACAAAATACCGGCAGAGTTAAATGAAGATCAGAAAAAAGTGAAAACAAACGCCGATGAATTAAATGCAGAATCAAAACGTTTGCTGATAAAATCTGCCGGTGAAACTGATCCAATTGAAAAGAACAAACAAGTATCACTCGCAGCTAAAACCGGAAAAGCAGCAGTTGAACAATTGAATAAACTGAACCCGGAAGCGATCGCCATGAAGTCGAATTCAACAGTGGCTTCAAACAACAAGAATACCAATGCAAAAAACAATACCGTAAAGAACAACACTGTTAAGAACAATACAACCAACAACAAGAATAATGCAACGACTGCAAATACAAATAACAACAAGAACAATAATCTGGCAGTAAATAACAAGACAACGAATACTGCAAAGAACAATACGAATGTAGCAAACAACAGCAATACGAATGAAAATGCAAATGAAACGCCTGTAAAAAATAATGGCAGAGGAACTGTGAAGATCGAAGGACTCGAAGTTGTGGCAGGAAATGCTTATAGCGAAGCAAAGCCAATTCCTATGAACGCTGCCATGCCGGATGGACTTGTGTTCAGAGTACAGATCGGCGCATTCAAAACGCCTTTACCTAACAATACCTTCAAAGGTCTGAATCCATTGAATGGTGAAAATGCATCCAATGGTTATATCCGTTATACGGCAGGTAATTTCAATAAAATTGAAAATGCCAATGCCGTTAAGAACGATCTTCAGAAATTAGGTTATGCAGATGCATTTGTTGTGGTTTATTATAACGGAAAACGAATCACTTTAGCAGAAGCTTTGGAATTAATGGCGAAGGAAGGAAAAGTAGTAGACAATTCGGCTCCAACTTCAGCAGGTATTACAACCAATGCAAACATACCTAAGGTCAACAATCCACCGAATACAAATGCAAATGCTGCAGAAGTAGTGAAAGTGACCAAAGAACTTGAACAGATCAACGGACTATTATTCACCGTACAGATCGGAGTTTATACCAAGCAGGCGAACAGAAGACAACTCTTAGGTCTCTCGCCTATCTATACTGAAAAACTTCCAACAGGCTTGTACCGTTATACTGCCGGAATCTATAGTAATACGGATCGTTTGATAAGTGACAAAGGACGTGTTGTGAATCTTGGAGTAAGAGATGCATTCATTAGTGCTTATCTGAATGGAAAACGCATTCCATTTGCAGAAGGAAAAACGGCGCAACAAGATGCTAACACAAAAATGGAGCCTGAAAATCCAATTGTATTCCCAGAAGGAAATGTGAATACTCCTGTAGTTAACAACAATGCGCCAACTGAGAATACCAATCCTACTCCTGCTAATCCTCCAACCAATGTAAAACCATTTACAAACAATGTCACTTCTTACCCTGAAGCTAACGCAGAAAATGGCATCAAGAACGGACAGGATGGGGTTTGTTTTAAAGTTCAGATCGGAGCATATAGCAAACAAGTACCAAATGATGTAGCTGCAAAATTCATGTCCATCAAGAACTGGCCAATTGAGAACAAACAGATCAACGTGTTGTTCATTTACAACATTGGCAATTTCACCTCAGCTAAATTTGCAAAAACACTGAAAGACGAAGCTGTGAAAGCCGGCATTACCGATGCATTTATCACTGTTTATAAGGATGGCACAAAACTAACCGGAGCTGAAGCTTCTGCACTTCTAAACCAACAATAAAATGAAGAAGAATCGGATCAATATTATATTTTTATCGCTCCTTTTTTGTTCTAAGATCTTTGCTCAATCCTACACCCTGCTTCATTCAACACATCCAATTACAAAAGCAAAAAGCAGCAAGATCCTATTGAAGGGCGATAAGATCGAAGCTTCAGAAATGATCAGCATCAAGGATACCGCAACCAAATGCGCGGTGATACAAAACGGAAAAGGTATCTTCTTACTTAAGTTACCGGCAGCAAATAATGGTTTAACTTCTGTGGTAAAAAATTCCATTCGAGAATTTCCAAAAGGAATGAGCAGTCGAACCAAACCCGTACAAACGCTGGCTGATGTGATCAATTGTTTCGGACAAAGAACATTATTAAGCGGGCAAATGAGCATTTATTTCGGAAAATTCCCATTTGCACTTACAGACAGTAACTATTTCTTCGTTAAAATATTGTCAGGTGGACAGGAAATAAGAAAAAGATTAGAGCACAGAAACGATACTGTTTACTTTTTCGAGAAAGATCTACTATCGAAAGAACCTACTGCTACTGAGCCGTCAGAAACGAAAGTGAAGATCTTCTATAAGGTAAACAACAACACTGTAACAATAACAGAGACCACATTCATCAGCCCGGCAAAAGAAAGTCTTCTAAAAGATGTAACATTGATCAATGAAACAATGGGTAAAGGAAATGAGAATGGAAAAATCACTACATTCGGTAATTATTTAAGTGAATTCTACGGTAAATGTGACGAAACAGACGTGAAGGCACTAATGAAAGATCTAATTAAAACAGAAAAAAAATAAATGGTAAAATTATTCAAGAAAATTGCATCAGCCATATTCCTCGGCACACTAAGTCTTATGAGTTTCACATCTTTTAAAAATCCATCCCCTAGCGGCGGCAAAAGCATTTACGATTTTAAATTGAAGACCATTGACGGTGAAGATATAACACTTGCAAAATTCAAAGGCAAAAAAATGCTATTGGTCAATGTTGCGAGTGAGTGTGGTTATACGCCTCAATACAAAGATCTTCAATCATTGCATGAGAAATACAAAGACAAATTGATTGTGATCGGATTTCCGGCGAATAATTTCGGAGCGCAGGAACCGGGCGACAGCAAGCAGATCAAACAATTTTGTACAAGTACTTACAGTGTTTCTTTTCCGATGATGGAAAAGATCAGTGTAAAAGGAGATGATACACACCCTTTGTATAAATGGTTGTGCAACAAAGAAGAGAATGGAAGCTGCAGTGACGCTCCAGTCTGGAATTTTTGTAAATACCTTATCGATGAGAATGGAAAGATCATCAAATATTTTAGCAGCAAGACAGGACCCTTAAGTGAAGATATCACGAAGTTACTGTAACAAATCAGGACTTTATTTTTACCGGGCTTAAAAGGGATTTGAGTCAACTCAATCCCTTCACAAACACCAATCGATCTCTTTCTTCCCTTTGCTTTTCAAATATTCATTTGCTTTTGAAAAGTGTCTACAGCCAAAAAAAGCTCCACGGGCTAAAGGAGAGGGATGCGCTGCTTCTAGTATCAAGTGTTTCTTTTCATCGATCAGAATAGATTTCGCCTTCGCAAAATTACCCCATAACATAAACACAACATTTTCCTTTTCCTCTGAGATCAACTTGATCACATGATCCGTAAACGCCTCCCAGCCCTTGTTCTGATGACTACCCGGCGAATCTTTTCTAACTGTAAGCGTGGCATTCAAAAGAAAAACTCCTTGATTTGCCCAACGTTCAAGATTTCCTGTAATGGGACTTGCACAATCCTGATCAGCATTCAATTCCTTGAAAATATTATTCAAGCTAGGGGGGATCTTCACCCCATCACTAACTGAAAAACAAAATCCATTCGCTTGTCCGGGACCGTGATAAGGATCCTGACCCAGGATCACCACTTCAATATCAGAAAAAGCACTTGCATTAAAAGCTGCAAAAATTTCCTTTGAAGGAGGATAAACAACCGCCTTCTTTTGTTCCTCTTTAACGAACTGGGAAAGGTCTTTGAAATAATTCCTTTCCATTTCAAAATCGAGGAGTTCTTTCCAGCTTTTCTCAGTGAGCAATTCCTTCATTCTGATGCAATTTTACTATATTTGATCTAAATCCTATCACATGAAAAATCTGTTTTTTGTTTCTTTTCTAACATTTTGCATCACAAGTCAGGCTCAGAACCGACAGATCAATTTTGAACATGGAGATCTTGCTTCTGTATTGGCCAAAGCTAAACAGGAGAATAAATTGATCTTCATTGATGCATATACCACCTGGTGTGGTCCATGCAAATGGCTTGCAAAAAATGTTTTTACGAATGATACAGTTGCAGATTATTTCAATGCGAATTTCGTAAACTATAAGATGGATATGGAAAAGGGAGAAGGAATTGCGTTTGCACAAAAATACAGCGTGAGTTGTTATCCCAATCTGATCTTTATAAATGGGAACGGAGAACTCATACACCGTGGCGCTGGCGGAATGCCGGCTGCCATGATAATTGACTTTGCTAAAGCTGGACAGAATCCATCTACCTCTTTCTCTGCGCTTAAAACGAGCTTCGAAAAAGATGGATTGAATGAGAACAATGTTTTTGCTTATGCAAATCTTTTATCCGGTTCTTGTCTCGACCCATCTCCTGAGATCAAAAAATACCTCAAAGGGGTGAAAGACGAAGATCTTGAAAAAAGAAATAACTGGATACTTGTGAGAGACTACAACAATGATCATGAATCCAGAGAAATAAAATATCTTTTTGCTCACTACAAGAATTTCGAAAGTAAATTCGGAAAAGACACACTCGAATCAAAAGTGGTGGAACTGGGGCGCTCTTATTTTGCCAAATACACCAATTCATCCGCCTACGATAAAACAGGATTTGAGAATGCAAAAAAAGAATTCACCTCTTTGAACTGGCCTAAATCAAAGGAAGTCATCTTTAATGCTGAACTTCAGGTTTACGATCGCTTCGACAGTAAAAAATATTTTGAATTAGCGAACACAGATTTTCTGAACTACAATTACAATAATCCGGGCGCCTTGAATTCTATGGCCTGGCAGTTCTACGAAAAAGTGGAAGATAAAAAAATGCTTGCATCTGCAGTGAAAATGGCTGAAAGGGCCAATGTCCTTATGCCGGGCAATTACGCCTTCCTCGATACACATGCAGCGGTATTATATAAATCTGGCAACAACAAAGAAGCAGAAAGTATTGCTGTAAAAGCAATTGATACTGCTAAAAATCAAAAAATGGGTGCAGAGGAATACAAAGAGACCGAAGAACTTTTGAAGAAGATCAGAGCGAACTCAAAATAGATATTGCCTGGCAGGCATACAAACCTGCTGTCTCTGTTCTTAAACGCGTAGAGCCCAGGGACACAGCCTGAAAAGAATTCGTC
>DAORJH010000017.1:0-14389 GCA_035438925.1 Bacteroidia bacterium
ATTCAAACCTATCCACATTACGAAATTTTAGTAATTGATGATGGTAGTACAGATGCTACCGAAGAAGTTATAAAGACACTGAATGATCCAAAGATCCGATATTATAAAACAGAGAATTTCGGCGTAGCGCATGCCAGAAATTACGGCATCAAGAAAGCATCCGGCTCCTATGTTACATTTCTCGATTCGGATGATCTGCTTGAGAACTTTCATTTTCAAACTGCATTTAACTTCATCTCAGAAAATAATTCTCCCGAGATCATTCATCTGAACTTCAAATGGGGCTATGAAAACAGATCCAATGCCAAAGAAAATAAATTACCGGCTAAGCTTCCTGACAACTTGTTTATGAGTTGTTCCCTGCACGTTAATTGTCTTTTTATACGTGCCGATATTGCAAAAGCAAATCTTTTTAATGAATCAAAAGAACTGATGTTTGCTGAGGACTGGGATTACTTCATGAAGTTGTCCGTTCGCTACAAGATCCTGCTAAAAAACAAATGCAGTGCTTATCTTATCGACCATGAAGACAGAAACATGCGAAATTTCGAAAAGGAAAGATGGATTTTGAAAAAAAATGCATTAATTAAAAGCCTTAATGAAGACAAGATCATAGGAAAAGAATACAAGAACAAGATAAAGAAAGTAGAAGCTCATATGGATTCCCTGATAGCAGTTAATCTTGCATTCAGAAAACAACGAAAAGAAGGATTTTACTTCTTCGCACGCGCCATATTTAATAGTCCTTCAGAGATATTTACAAGAAGAACAGGGGCTATCCTTAAACATCTTCTCACTGTTTAATAAAGTCACATCGTATAAATAATTAATCCCTCTCATTGGTAATTAATGAAAATTAAGTCTTATATTTAAGACTTATTACTTTGAACAGAAATGCTCCAGATTTTTAAAAAAAACTTCCCTTCAATCTTAGTTCTTTTATTGATCTTAAGCCTGATTCCAATTTTCGGAAACCTCTTTTCTGTTTCAGAACCCCTTGACTCCAGCAACGAATTATATCGGAAAGAGCTGAGCGCCTTGAATTCAATGGACAAATTGTGTGAGACAGCCGAAAATTCTTATAAGAAAGCATTCCCTTCTGCTTTCGACACGCTTGCCTACACCGAACTTTGCAGTGAGATCATAAAGAACAGATTTAAGCATGGTCCCCTTAATTACACTTTCAGAGAAAACTGGGTCGCTGCACTTTTTGGAAAGATGATCTGGTCTCATATGTCATCGATAATACTTTCTGATGATATTCTGAAACACAACATTGGTTTATGTAGTCAACAAACGATCGTTTTTATCGATATGCTAAAAAGAAAAAAAATAAAAGTGCGTAGTGTTGGACTGGGTTTGAAAGAAGGACCGGGGCATTTTCTTTGTGAAGTATTTTATAATAACTCCTGGCATCTTTACGATGTGAGTAAGGAACCTTCCTGGAACAAGGTGAATGAAAAACATCACAGCCTGGACTTCTATTTAACAAATAAAGAATCTTTTTTTCGAATCTACGAAGGAAAAATATCGATGCCAATACTTGAAAAACTCACTCAAACATATGTGTATGGCGACCCGGAAATTCAACCCGGCAACAAAATGATATTGTTTCATCGTGCAACAAAGCTCATCATCTATCTGCTACCCGTTTCCATTATCCTGCTCCTAATATTAAGTAGTAAAAAAAAGGAAAAAGAGGCTGAAGTAAGGGACTTGAGCTTTTCTGATAAAATAGAATTAAACGAACCTGTGAAACAGGGAAGCTGATAAATTATGTGTGGTATCACTGGATTCATAGATCTGAATGTTTCTTCCGGTGAAGAACCTTTAAAAAAAATGGCCTCAAGTCTTATTCACCGTGGTCCGGACGGAGACGGCTTGTTCTATATTAAAAATACACAGGCAGAGGTAGGTCTTGCACACAGAAGGCTTTCGATCATTGATCTCAGTACGAATGCCTCTCAACCCATGCATGACGGCGACTTGGTCATTACATTCAATGGCGAGATCTATAATTTCAATGAAATAAGATCTGAGTTAGAAAACAAAGGCCATCACTTCAAAACCAAATCAGATACGGAAGTCATTTTAATTGCTTACAGAGAATGGGGAAGCGGATGCCTTGATCGTTTCATTGGAATGTTCGCCTTCGTTATTTACAACAAGGAAAAGAATTACATCTTCATTGCAAGGGACCGTGCCGGAATAAAACCCCTCTTTTATTATTGGAACGATGGGATCTTCATATTTGGATCTGAACTAAAATCCATCCTTTGCCATCCGCAATTTAAAAAAGAACTGAACCTTAACGCAGTTGCTGCTTTTCTTCAGTTTGGTAATATTCCGGGATCCAACTGTATTTATAAAAACACATTCAAACTTGCACCCGGACATTTTCTGGAATTCGATTTACAATTAAAACAATTTCAGATCTCGAAATACTGGAATGTGTATGACCATTATAACAAGGAAAAACAAAAAATATCATTTACGGAAGCGAAATCAAAAACAGAAAAACTGCTGACATCAGCTGCAGAATACCGGATGATCGCGGATGTACCCGTGGGTGTTTTTTTGAGTGGCGGATATGACAGCGCCTGTTTAACAGCATTGTTGCAAAAGGACAAGACCACAAGATTAAACACATACACCATAGGTGTTCATGATATGGGATTGAATGAAGCACCGTTCGCAAAAGAGATCTCTGAAAAATTAGGAACCAATCACCATGAGTTTTACTGCACAGAAAAAGAAGCTTTAGAGCATATCAAAGAACTACCCTACTTTTATGATGAGCCGTTCGGTGATCACAGTGCCATCCCTACAAGTCTTGTTTGTAAGATTGCAGGTCAATATGTAAAAGTAGTTTTGAGTGCAGACGCAGGGGACGAAGTTTTTGCAGGATACAATCGCTACGATTACCTGATGAAACACGGTAAACTCCTGCATTCAAGTCCGGCATTACTCAGAAAGTTACTTTCTTCCCTTATGGAAAATGTAAAGGCTGATAAAATTCCGGTACTGAACAAAACCTTTAACTTTCATAATCGCTATGAAAAACTAAAATCACTTCTAAAGGACCCTTCGGCTACCAATATAATGATGAGTTTGAGTAAACAATTCTCAGATTCCGCTCTACAGAATCTTTTTATAAATAAGGTAAGTGAATTGAAGCATGAATACAACAGTACCGAACTGAAGGAAGAATACTTCACGCCACTTTCATTCATGATGGCCATTGACTATCAAACCTACCTACCCGATGATATTCTTCAAAAAGTTGACAGGGCTTCGATGACCCACTCTATTGAAGCAAGAGAACCTTACCTTGATCACAGGTTGATAGAATGGGCCGCAACACTACCTGACGAATTTAAATATCACAAAGGAATAAAAAAATATATTTTAAAAGAGATCACACATCAATACCTTCCAAAATCAATGATGGACAGGCCCAAAATGGGTTTTGCAATTCCGATAGAAAAATGGCTTTTAAATGAATTGAAGGAAACAGTTCATCACTATTTGAATCAAGAACTGATCGAAAAACAAGGGATATTCCGGTCGGAGGAGATCACGCAACTTAAAAATGGATTTTATTCCGGAAAAAAAGAATTTGCCCTAAAGATCTGGTATCTGCTTATCTTTCAGATGTGGTATGAAAGATGGATGAGCTAAGCAACTGGCTTTAATTTGGAAGTGTCCCATTTCAAAAGCTCTTGAGCTCTCATTTTAGCGGTCTGTATTTGGATATAATTGAGGATGACCAAACTAGAAAGGAAGAAAGGAATACAAGGGATTTTCAATCGAACCAATGTCCCGAAATTAGATATTGACACTCCAACAGAAAATGCGAAAAACATTGAAAACACGAAAGAGAACATCAATAGTGGATGTGATGTGAGAAGACCAAAGAATCGCCAAATCTGTAGTTTAAACAAAAGAAACACAGTGAACAGGAGAATGAAGGTGTTCTCCAAAGAAGAAATGAACATCACAATATTTTTCACGTCAAAAAGTGTTGGTCTGAATAAAGTCGCGAAAATAGCTTTGTGAGCAACTGAAACCATACCAGATATTGTAGGTTCATAATCCCCAATATCAAATGCATTGCCACTATAATAACTTTGCTTTAGATCTCGTTGAGCTTCCGATGCAGTAACAATAACCTTATCCATAGAATAGGATCCTAAGGAATCACCAAAGAATTGCAGAACACTTAATCCAAGAAATACACCCAAAGCTACAAGACTTGGAGTAATGATCACCTTTAAAAAAGCATTTTTAATTCGGTTAATTCTTAACGTAATGAACCATAAAGTTGAACCCGGAAGCAACGCAAAAAGAATATAAGGCTTGATCGATAAAAGAAAATAGATTCCTGTCACAAGTGTAATAACATATTTCATCCGAAATCGTTTTTGAGTGAAGAACCAGTAGAACCCATGCACATACAAACAGGATGCGGCCAGTGTGATGCTGTCCTTCATTATACCACTTCCCCAGAAAACGACAGAAGGTGTGTATAATATTGTCCAGCGAAACTGACTTGTAAGGGCAGGGAATTCACGATTAAATATTAAGAAGAGACGCCATACCGGAAGATAACAGATCGATGCAACAACCACTGCAGTTGCCATATAACTCTTACCACAGATCAAAATGACAGGTACAAAACATTTAGAAACGAAATACGCATAGGTGTCATTCACCCAATACGTAAATAAATAATCCGAATTCATCATGTAAAACTCACTTACCAAGGGCTTGCCGAAATATAGATAGATGAACTTATCAAAGTCATCATATAAAACATTAACTAACATGGAAGCGGTGTAATGATAATTCACGGTATCTCCACCTCCCGAATAATAATAGAAATAGATCAGCCCAAGGGAAATGGCTCCCAAAATTTTCAGCAACATGCCCGGCAGAAAATACTTGTAACAACTGTCTTCCTTGATTTTTTTTTGGCTATATTTATAGGCAATGGTAATGACCAGGAAAAGATAAATAGGGGGTAATAAGAGGTCAAAAATATCCATGCAATAAGTATAAAATTATACAAATTCCGGCACTTGACAAACAACACACTTTATATCAGTTTTGATGGACTAAGCGACCCTCTTGGACGCTCACAAATCATCCCTTATCTAACTGGAATTGCCGACGCAGACTTTCGAATAACAGTGCTTTCCTGTGAAAAAAAAGACAGGATGACCGAAGACGGTGCTTCTGTGAAGTCTATACTTGATAAGTTCGGTATTAAATGGGAACACATTCGCTATGAAGAAGAAGGAGGTTTCTTATCTCGTTATAATTACCTGAAGGAATTAACGACCATTGCTGAGAAGCTGCATGCCACTCATCAATTCAAATTGGTACATTGTCGTAGCTATCTGACAGCACTGATCGGTCTGCATTTCAAAAGGAAATTCAAGGTCCCTTTCGTTTTTGACATGCGAGGGCTTTGGGCAGATGAAAGGATAGATGGAAAGATCTGGAACAAAAGAAACCTGTTGCATTTTTTAGCCTTTAGCTATTTCAAAAAAAAAGAAAAAGAATTCTTCAGGGAATGTGATGCTCTTATTTCACTTACGCAAAGGGGAAGCAGTTTTATTGATACGCAATTTTCGAACTTTCACATCAAAGAGAAAACCACTGTGATACCTTGTTGCACAGATACCGGCCATTTCTCTCGGGGCAATAATTCAACGCCCGATCTGGGTTATTCGCCTTCAGATCATGTTTTACTTTATTCAGGCTCTATAGGCACCTGGTACAACACTTCAGAAATGATCGATTGTGTATGTGCATGGAAAAAATTCATACCTCGGCTAAAATTACTTATTATTACCAAGGATCATTCCGCTCTTCAAAAAATTCTGAAAGAACGAACAGAAGATGAACAAGCAATGATCAAAACTGTTTCTGTGAATTATTCCGAGATGCCCTTATACATGCAAGTTGCAAAAGCAAGTATCTTCTTCATTAAGCCGGCTCATTCGAAAATAGCTTCTTCTCCTACCAAAATGGCCGAGTGCTGGTCAATGGGACTGCCGATCATAACAAACAAAGGTATTGGAGACAATGATCATTTTATAATTAAGGAAAAAGGAGGAATTCTGATCGATGATTTTACTAAGGAAAGTTATGAAAGTGCCTGTAAAGAATACTTGAATTTTCACGTCAACGCATCCGAACTCCGAAAAATCGCCCTACATTATTTCGATAACAAAGATGCAGCAAAAAAATATGTGTCTGTTTATCAAACCGTCATATCCAAATGCAGCCCGCAAAAATAAATACCGTATACTATAAACGAAAGTTTTTGAATGTGAGTGATACTTTTCTCACTGAAAATGTTGCTGAGAAAAAAGACATCAACTATTATATTCAGGTGCCGGTAAATCACAGTCTTTCTTTGCAGGAATTTCACACTTTGTTGATCGATCTATCTGCCACTAAAGAAGAAATTTGGTCTCGCATTTATCATCGAACACAAACCGAGATCAACTCTTTTCAAAATAATAACAAATTTGAGCATAAAGTATTTAACCCTGTACCACAAAAGAACTTTGCAGAGCACCTTCAGCTTCTTGAAAAATTCACCTCACTTAGAAAGATCAGAAAGCCGGAAAAAGAGCGTCTTCTTGCCTACAATAAAGAAGGTATTCTGCTCATCAGTTCAATCATGTCAGATACTGAGATCCATTGTGTCAATTTCTACAGAGTAACTGAACAGCGCGCCATTAATCTTCATTCATTCACCACTCAGGAATTGAAAACCAGTGATCACACCAGCTCCTTTTTTGGAAAAGCTCACAGAACACTGCATTGGATGGACATGATGTATTTTAAGGAAAATGGAATTGCCAGATATGATTTTGGAGGATGGTATAATGGTGAGAAGGATGAATCTTTGCTTCATATCAATCAATTCAAAGAGCAATTCGGAGGAGAAAAAATAAAAGAGTATTCGGGTGCTATTTATCATCATCCCCTACTAAAACTGATCAAGAAAATATTGAAATAATAATGGACTCCAATCTTGCTGCCTATAATTTAGCTCCAACCCAAAAATGGTATGGAGAATTGAAGGGACTCACTGCTGCTGAAAACAAGATCTTTGAAACCATTGGCGAAAAACTTAAAAATGGCAAACTGCTGGATATAGGCATCGGAGGTGGCAGAACCACCCAAGAACTTATGGATAAATGCAGGGAATATTTAGGTGTCGATTACTCGTCCTTATTCGTAGAACAATGCAGACAAAAATTTCCGAAAGTTAAGATTGAATGCATGGATGCAAGGGATCTTTCTTCTTTAGGAAAAGATCGATTTGATCTGGTGAATTTCTCTTTCAACGGAATCGATTATGTGAATGCAGAGGATCGCAACAAGATCCTCAAGGAGATCCATAATGTGCTTCAACCCGGAGGAGTCTTTTTCTTTAGCACGCATAACAGATCCCATGCCATGTTCAACAAAACCCCTTGGATGAACAAAGAAAAAACCTTCATTTATAATCTTAAGACCTTTCTCCGTTTCGCGCCCTTCATTTTTAAAAAATTCATTCATAAAAACAAGGAGTTGTCGACTAAAGACTATTCACTCATCATCGACCATGCACACAATTATTCTTTGGTAACCTTTTATACGGAGCCGTCTTATCTCAGAGAACAACTGCAGCTGACCGGATTTACGGAAATAAAGTTATTTGATAAAAACGGTGATGAAAGAAAAAATGAAAAACTCGATGACTGGATCTATGTGACAGCCCTTAAGTCATCTTCTTGAATTTCTCATGAAAACCATTGATCAGAAAAAAGATCTCTTCCGCACTTTTCTGATAAATATTGTATCTCGGCAGATCATAATACAATTCCTTATGCTGCTTTAATTTTTTCAGTTCAATTGCCTTTTGTGTATCCGTAAAACACATCCTATAATATTTTTTGGCGCAATTCTGACTAAGCTCTGTGAATTTGGAAAAAGGATAAGCAAAAGCAAACACATCCTTCTTCATTCTTTCTTCGATCAGTCTTTTAGATTCCTTCATTTCTATCTCAATGAAACCCTCATCAAACTCTTTGGCAAAACTAGGATGAGAAAGGCTGTGCGAATGAATGTCAACTAAATTGTTATCGAGTTTCAACAGCTCATCGAAATCAAGTAGTTCCCGCTCAATGTTCTTACCATCCTTGTGCAACTTACTATTTAAATTATCCATGAATTTCTGACGAACAGAGTTTGACACATCGCATAAATAAAGGCAGATAGTTTGATGCAACCAAAAATCATTCTGACCGTGAACATATTTTATTCGGAAGCCATTCTCCAGCATAAACTCATTCACTTCTTCAAAAGTGTAATGTTTTACAAAGAAAATAATTGTAGACGTCCAAACTCTGCCAAGATAAGTCATTCTGGAAGGAATTACGAAAAGTGAACTGTAGGCCTTATGTTTTTTTAAAATAGGATAGGCAAACTCAACAAAGTCATAATACCCGTCATCAAAAGTAAGAAAACAGGCATCTTTTAATTCCTCCGCAGGCTCATCCAGTAAAGCTTTCAATGGTTTGAATCTGTAATGCTTCTCTAGCATACGGATCGTCTCTTCAAATAACCGTGGATGCATGCCCGGCCAGACAGGGTCATATTCAGGAATCACCTTGTGAAAAACAAGAACAGGCAACTTTCCCAAACGTTTATTCTTTTTCAGCAACCAATCTCCATATCCAGATAGATCAAGTGTACGAAACAATATTTTTCTTAGGCCTTTCAAAAACTCATTTTTGTTTCTTCAGAACGATGCCCATTTGCATTCCCGTACCTGTCATTTTCATTATTAATTTCAATATCTTATCCAGCCACTGGTTCAAACCTGTATTGCAAGGATAGATCTCATGATAGATCACCTTATAATTATTTTTCTGTCCGTTCATTTCCAGAGTTCTTCTGTTTAATTCAGTAAACGAATAATGGCCGTGTAATGGACTTAAATTACAAACATAATTTGTTCCCTGCAAATAATAGATCAAATTCACCATTTTTGCTATTAACCAAGAGGAAGAAGGAACTTCCATATAGATCAAACCATTTGGTCTTAGCCACCTCATTGCTTTTTTTAAAGCTATATCAGGTTCCTGTAAATGCTGAAAGGCCTCTAGAAAAATGAAATCGAAAGAAGCATCCGGATAGTGCGCATGGTAAAAATCTACATTGAGAAGTTCACTTTTCAAATCCTTCAACTCAGGATGAAGTAGAGCATATTGAAATATTTCTTCAAAGGCTTCTATCCCTTTAACGGAACGAAATCGTTTCATCATCGGTATTAAACTATTTCCAAATCCAAATCCTGCATCCAATGCATCTAACTCTTTCAATGGTCGAATAAAAAATCCTTCTATCAAATCTAATTCCCTTTCAAAAGAACCTTTGTGTGGGATTTTACTGTAAGGGGGGAAATTTCCGTTTTGTCTCTTAGCGAAAATATTTTCATTAAAAGTAATGCTGTCCGCCGGGAAGATCAATCCACATTGTCTGCACTTTAGAATGCCCAAACCGGGTCCCAGACTTTTACTCACCTTCAATCCAACCGGTCGGTCTAATCGTTCCCCTAAATAAATGGCTGATCCGACCTGTGTACTGCACATAGGACATTGCTCGCGTTTTGTAAATCTATGCGCCATCAGTTGACATTCTTGCCAATATAAATATAGTAATTGAGTGGATGCTATTGAAATAATTTGATTAAATTTATAGTCCATGGATCGCACTACTATTATCGTAACCGGTGGCGCCGGATATATTGGCTCGCACACGATCGTAGAACTATTAAAGGATCCGGCTCTAAACATTCTATCGATTGATAATTTCTGTAATTCCGACATAAGTACATATTCCAGAATTGAAAAGATCAGTTCCGGAAAGTTCAGTCATGTAAACATTGATATGTGCGATAAGGAAGCCCTTTTTAAAACATTGGATACTGCAGAGAAGATCAGTGGGATCATACATTTCGCCGCACTAAAAGCAGTTCCGGAAAGTGTGGCCGACCCCCTTTTGTATTACAGAAATAATCTGCTCTCCTTAACGAATATTCTTGAATATGCTGTTAAGAAAAGCATCTCAAATTTCATTTTCTCTTCTTCTTGTTCTGTTTATGGCAATGCTGATCAACTGCCGGTAACAGAAGATACTCCCATCAAAAAAAGTGAATCTCCCTATGCACACACAAAGCAGATCGGTGAGGAAATGATACAATACATTTGTGATGTGAACGAAGAATTAAAAACTGTGATCCTTCGCTACTTCAATCCGGTTGGAGCCCATACGAGTGGTCAGCTGGGCGAATTACCAATCAAAAAACCAAATAACCTTGTTCCTATCATCACTCAAACTGCAGTTGGCAAAAATTCACTTACCGTTTTCGGAAATGACTATGATACCAGGGATGGTTCCTGCATTCGCGACTATATTCACGTTACGGATATTGCAGATGCCCATGTAAAAGCTTTGAATTTCCTGTTAAAGAAAAAGAATAAAAAGCAAGTATCCATTTATAACCTGGGAACGGGAAAAGGTGTTTCTGTCCTTGAAGCAATAGCTTCTTTCGAAAAAGTAAGCGGAAAAAAATTGAATTATAAAATTGGTCCTCGACGAGCCGGAGACGTGATCGCTATCTATGCAAATAATTCCCTTGCGAAGTCAGAACTGAATTGGGAACCTAAGTTCAATATTGATGAGATGATGCTGAGTGCCTGGAAGTGGCAACAACAACTGGAGACTGAAAATTAAAATCTTTTAAAGTACTTTCCAAACAACCAGTAGAAAAGTATCATGCAACTCATCGAAACAATGAGAATGATAATGGTCTGCGTTAAAGATGGCTTTTCGTTTCGGTGAGTTGGCTCCTGCTTTTTTGCACTTACCGGTCGATGTTCACCTAGCTTTTCACGCAAAAATCCGATTTCTGTATCGTAATCATTTCCCAGGTTCTCTGTGTAAAAATCCTGCTTTGCTATAGCAAAATACTTTCTGCTTCGGCTACACCATTCCATCACGCCATTGGTTACCTGTTTAAAGCGAGTATAAATGATCCACTCTTCCCCCACCCTGAATGGTTGCGCACAGGGATCCTTGCAGTCATAGAGGATCGTAAATCTTTCCTTGATACTTCCTTTATACAATTCCAACACTGTGAATTCTACTTCTCCGTATTTATTTTCACAGAGTTTCACCGCCTCTACTTTTCCGGCAAAGATGATCTCATACTTTTCACATTCTTCCAAACTTAGAAGCGTTGAAGGGCATTGGCAAGCTACTGACCTGTTCGTGAATGCAAACAAAAATAAAACTATAAGAAGCCTTAAAGATCTCATCATTTGAAAGAGTTGGTTCTTAAAAATGATTTTGACTTCATCATTCGTTCGTGAACTATTTCATCCTTATCCATGAATGGAACCGTTTTAACAAATGATTTTAGTAGGGTTTCAACCTTTACAGAACTTTGTGCAGGGCGACGGAATTCCATTGCCTGTGAAGCACACATCAGTTCAATGGCGAGAACGGTTTCTACATTATCAATAACGGTAAAACATTTCGTTGCAGCATTTGCACCCATGCTCACATGATCTTCTTGTCCGTTACTGGATACGATGCTGTCTACGCTTGCAGGAGTACAAAGTTGTTTGTTTTGACTTACAATTCCCGCAGCCGTATATTGAGGGATCATGAATCCGGAATGCAAACCGGCATGTCTGGTCAAAAAAGAAGGCAGCCCTCTCTGTCCACTAATAAGTAAATAAATTCTTCTCTCCGAAATATTAGCAAGCTCTGCCATCGCAATACTCAGATAATCTGCTGCTAAAGCGAGTGGCTGTCCGTGAAAATTTCCTCCACTCAGTATCTCATCCTCATCCGGAAAAATGGTAGGGTTATCAGTCACTGAATTGATCTCTGTTTCAATAACTGAACTTACAAAAGTAAGCGTATCCTTGGTTGCGCCATGCACCTGAGGAATACACCTGAAAGAATAAGGATCCTGCACCTGCACTTTTGGCGAGATGAACATTGCGCTTCCTTTCAATAGACCGAGAATATTTTCTGAAGTATTAAGCTGACCCTGATGTGGACGAATGGTATGCAAATGTTTCTTGAAAGGATCTTTCTTGGCACTGAAAGCATCGATTGAAACAGCAGCGATAACATCTGCCGCATAACTTAGTTTATTAGCAAGAAGGATATTGAATACACAATATGCACTCATGAATTGTGTGCCGTTCAGCAATGCTAAACCCTCTTTTGCGGATAATTTGATTGATTTTAATCCGGATTTTGAAAAGGCATCGGCCGTTGACATTCTTTTTCCATCGTAGTGAACTTCTCCCAAGCCAAGCAATACCAGACTCATATGTGCAAGAGGTGCAAGATCACCACTGGCGCCTAAAGATCCCTGTTGGAAGATCACCGGAAATATTTTGTTATTCAGTAGCTGACAAAGAAGATCTATGGTTTCGAGCTTTACCCCACTCTTACCATAACTCAGAGAGCGGATCTTGAGATAGAGCATTATCTTAACAATTGCATCAGGAACCTGATCACCTGCACCACAGGCATGGCTCTTTACGAGATTTTCTTGTAATTGCTCGAGATCATCATCAGGGATGATCACATTGCATAAAGATCCGAATCCGGTATTGATCCCATAGATCGGAGCCTTACTGCTTTTGAGTTTTTGCTCAAGATAAGTTCTACCCTTCTGAATGATCTCCTTGGTCGGATCAGCGATCTTCACTTCTGCATTCTCATCAGCGAGAAATTTTTCAAGTTCCTGCAGTTCTAATTTTTTCGTATGATCTATTATAAATACCATGCACTTACTTTAATACAGCTATCATCTCCTGAATACTTAAACTCCTTTGTTCTCCGGACTTCATGTTTTTAAGAGAATAGCACTTGCTTTCAATTTCATTGCTACCCACTGTACAAACGTAAGCGATGCCTTTTTTATTCGCATAATCGAATTGCTTACCCAGCTTCTTCGTGATCTCAGGATAAACTTCGCAATGAATATTTTCTTTCCTTAATTCGTTACTTAGGCCCATACAGTGCATTCTTCCTGCCTCATCAAAATGAGTAAAGATCACTTTGGAAACAGATGAATGAGAGGTGTGCTCAGGAAAAAGTTTCAACTCTTCCATGACGTCGTAAATTCTGTCGATCCCAAATGAAATCCCTACTCCACTCATTCCGGGCAATCCAAAAATTCCAGTCAGGTCATCATATCGGCCACCTCCAAGAATACTTGGAGAAAAAGTACCGGAATTTGCTTTCACTTCAAAGATACTGCCGGTATAATAGGTCAATCCTCTTGCTAACGTAATGTCTAATTCTATTTTAAGATGAGTTGGTTTAACATGCTCCAGCAAAAAATGAATTTCGTCAATTCCCATTTTTCCCACTTCGTTGTCACCCAATAAACCCTTAAGAATATTCACCTTCTCTTCATTGCTTCCCTTAAAATCAAGCAAAGGCTGAAGCGTTTGTACTGAATTCGGATCAACTCCTTTTTCGAGCAACTCTTTATTCACGCCTTCTTTTCCGATCTTATCCAGTTTGTCGATCGCAACAGTGATCTCAACAATTTTATCGGGTTGACCTATCAATTGTGCAATAGCAGTGAGGATCTTTCTGTTATTGAATTTTAAAACAACAGGAATATTCAATTGCGCAAAGGAAAGATCGATCATAGAGATAAGATCCAGTTCATTGGTAAGCGAATCGCTGCCGATCACATCTGCGTCACACTGATAGAATTCCCGGTACCGCCCTTTTTGCGGTCGGTCAGCACGCCATACCGGCTGAATCTGATATCGCTTGAAAGGGAAGGTCAGTTCATGCTGATGCATGACAACGAAACGTGCAAATGGAACAGTAAGATCGTAACGAAGGGCTTTCTCAGTTAAGGCTTCTGAGTTCTTTGAGCTTTCCAGGGAAAGTTCGAATTCCTTTCTCAAATTTTCCTTTTCCTTACTTTCATGGATCCTCGAATTCAGGATCTTAAAGATCAACTGATCACCTTCATCGCCGTATTTTCCGGTAAGGGTCGTGATGTTCTCCATGGCCGGAGTTTCTATCGGCTCATATCCAAAAAGCTCAAAATTTTTTCTGATCACATTCAGAATAAAATTGCGCTTTTTCATTTCGGCTGGGCCAAAATCACGTGTGCCTCTGGGAATGGAAGGTTTCATTTGAGTCACAAACTTAACAAATATTCCCGCATTAAACTTCATAATTTTTGACTGTAAAAGTCAGTTCATTTTAACGTCAAGAAACCATTATTTTAATCAAAGCAGCACACTGGTGTACTTATAAATTT